>CAZPAA010000186.1:0-4307 GCA_964584425.1 uncultured Gammaproteobacteria bacterium
AGCTTGTTTACAGGCATTGATTGTTTTAATTCTAAAAATTCTTTATATAAATTTGTTCCACCACCATAGTAAGCTTTTTTAATTTCAATCGCTTTAGAGAAAAATTTATCAATTAATAATAGATAATCCGCAAACGATGATGCCTCTTGTGAACCACTCGAATAATTATCAGGAATAAATAAATATTTACCGAGGTCATATTCATATAATAAAAATCCAAATCCCGCTGCAGCCAAAAGATTTATTTTTATTATAAAATCAAATTGATTAAAGCGGGTTTTTTCTCATCAGCAATCACATTGTCATTTTGCATTAAGTTAAAAAAATTATTCACCTGTTTAATCAGTTTTTCATTGGGGATCTCTTCAAATCCTACAATTTTCCAAATCGATGCTTGTGCAGCAGCATCTATAACTTTCAGCATATTTGCCAATTTTACTATTTTAAAAATCAAATGATCAGAATGTGTATTATTTTTTAAGCTTAAATATTCTTCTGTAGCGCTGTAATCCAGCATTTTTTTTATTCTTTTTGCCAAGATGATGGCATCGAAAACCAGTAGTATCGTGTTAGCGTGTAAAGTCATGCCCCATATATCTTGATTTTGGATGTTGAATCCCGCAATATCAAAAAGCATGGCGTTTATTTGATGAATAGCCTTATAGTCCTTACCTCTTACAAAAAGCACGAGCTGAAACAAACAGTTTTGTTTATCAGCAAATTTATCAACTGCATATACCTTCTGCGCAAGCATAAGCGCCTCATTCATTTGCTCGACACTCGGTAAGGGGCCGTCGAAATTAATCTCTGATAGGATGTTAGATTGGATACTTGTCGGGATCTGTTTTTCCCGCATATACGTTAATAATTCTTTTAATAGTATAAATGACTTATAATGATAAGTTTTAGGCGCATCATCGGTATTCGTTTTAATACGATAAACATTATATAATTTTATCGCCTTATCTAAAGCGCCCCCTATATTTAATAAAAGTTCAACGCGTCTTTGATTACTTTCCGTCGTAAAAAAATCTGGGTGCAATGTAAAATATGCTCTAAACCCAGCTAAATTAAGGATGGCGATTTGTTCTTCTTTGCTAAAATCATTTCTTCTATCAAAAACATATCTCTCCAAAGCTAAAGCAAATTCTCGCATATTGCCAAGTGTTGCACGGTTATTGAATGCAAGTACATAATGCAATATTTTTTCTTTCTCATCAAGGTCTAGTTTTAATTCTTGCATTTTTTGTAATGCATGAGTGTTTAATTTTTTTATATTGTATGGAGCGCTTGATTCTGCGCTAGATGCCCATGACATCCATGCAGATATATTTGAAAAAAATCCAGATACATAGGATTTTTTATTGGCCAACGTGTTTTTTAAACTGATTAAACACTCTTCACTAGTCAATGGGAAATTTTTATCTATCTGGTTTTCGCAAAATATTTTCTCAATATCACTGATAAAACTTTCTTGATCCTGCAAACTAAGATGACTTGCAGTTAAAAATTGATGAATTCTAGATGCCCATTGGGATGAAAATTTACTTTGCTCAATTTGCCCCACTTTTCTCAATAGGGTTTGGATATCATCTGCAGCCGCCTGCGGTAAACCTATTAAGGCCCTTAAATTCGACAATAGACCAGGATCAGCAAAGTAATCTCTGGCGATGGGGTTAACGGTTATCGACTGTTCATACATGGAGTCTTTGTTCCTGATCTATGGCCCAAAGGGTCAGAAATCTAAATATAATAGCTGCTTTAGCTTAAGACATCATTATTAGGTCGCAAAATTACCCGGATCATCATCCCTGCGCGGGGATGACAGCTACATCATTTTGTGTAAGCATCTGTCATAGAAAATAATGTCTATGCGCCTGACTCCGAACCGATACCATGTTATGATTACACCCATGTTTAATCTCATTAAAATCCTATTTACCCTAGCTGTGGTGATGGCGCTGACCGTCACTGCGGGGGCGATCTATTTAAATGCCTCCCTGCCCAATGTGGAGGAGTTAACCCAGACCCAATTACAGGTTCCGCTGAGTGTTTACAGCAAAGACGGCAAGCTGATGAGCCAGTTTGGGGAATATCGGCGCAGCCCAGTCAAGTTAGACCAGGTGCCGCAAGGCTTGATTGATGCAGTGCTCGCGACGGAAGATCACCGATTTTACCAACATACCGGGGTGGATTTGATTGGCTTATTCCGCGCTGCACACCATATGCTCATTGCCGGCGGTGGCAAGGGACAAGGCGGTAGCACCATCACCATGCAGGTGGCGCGTAACTTTTATTTAACGCCCGAAAAAACTTTTATCCGTAAATTCAATGAAATTTTACTCGCGCTAAAAATTGAGCGGGAATTTACTAAAGATCAGATCCTAGAATTGTATTTAAATAAAATTTATTTAGGCAATCGCGCTTATGGCGTGGTGGCCGCTGCGCAAGTGTATTACGGTAAAACTTTAGATCAACTCACGTTGCCAGAAATGGCGATGATTGCCGGTCTGCCGCAAGCGCCCTCACGCTTAAATCCGATCACCAATCCTAAAGGCGCGAAAGCCAGACGCAAGCACGTGCTCGATCGCATGTTTGAATATGGGTTCATTGATCAAAAAGATTATGAATCGGCAATCAACGCCCCGCTCACCGAATCTTATCATGGCCCGCGCGTTGAAGTGGAAGCACCCTACGCCGCTGAAATGGTCAGACAATTACTCTATGCACAATTAGGCGATAAAATTTATACCGATGGATTAAAAGCTTACACCACCATCGATTCGCGTGAGCAGGCGGCTGCGAATATTGCGCTCGAAAATGGTTTGCTCGCTTATGACAAACGTCATGGTTATCGCGGCCCTATTGAAACGAATGGCAATTTAGAATTACTCAAGGACACGCCAAATACCGGGCCACTTATTCCAGCGCTGGTCACAAAAACAACTTCAGATTCAGCAACCGTCATGCTCGCGGATGAACAAACGCTAACAATTCCCTGGAGCGGTTTATCTTGGGCACGCAAAGATTTAGGTCAAGGGCGTTTAGGTGCTTATCCTAAAGTTGTGAATGATATTTTCAAAAAAGATGCGATTATTTATATTTTAAAGAATAACGAAGATGATACTTATCGTTTAGCACAAATTCCGCAAGTGCAAGGTGCATTGGTAGCGATGGATCCTAACAATGGCGCCATTCAAGCACTTGTCGGTGGTTTTAGTTTTTATGCGAATAATTTTAATGCCGCGAGTCAAGCTAAGCGTCAACCCGGTTCTAGTTTTAAACCTTTTATTTATTCTGCCGCGTTAGAAAATGGCTTTAATGCTGGCAGTATTATTAATGATTCACCGATTGTGATTGCAGACACACCCAATTCTTTATGGCGTCCACAAAATGATAATGAACGTTTTTACGGTCCGACCACATTGCGTATGGGACTTGCACGCTCACGTAATTTAGTGTCGATTCGTTTATTGGATTCAATGGGCATTGATACTGCGATTGATTATGCCGCGCGTTTTGGTTTTGATCCAAGTACCATGCCCAAAGGTTTATCATTGGCATTAGGCACACTTGAAACAACACCCCTTGAAATGACCGCTGCTTTTAGCGTGTTTGCCAATGGTGGTTATAAAGTCACGCCTTATCTCTTCGATTATTTAACCAATGAGAATGATGTGATCATGATACGCAATCACACCACGCTGGCTTGCACGGTGTGCGATCCAATATTATTAAACGAACAAAACGCAAGCCCCGCACCACAAGTGATCACCAGTGCCAATGCCTATATCATGACGGATATCTTAAAAGATGTGATCAAAAAAGGCACTGGGCGAAGGGCGCTGGTATTAGAGCGTGAAGATCTAGCTGGGAAAACGGGTTCAACCAATGATCACCGCGATGCCTGGTTTGTTGGATTTAATCATGATTTAGTCGCGAGTGTTTGGTTTGGTTATGAGCGAAATCGTGATTTAGGTAAAGGTGAATATGCAGCGCAAACGGCACTACCCGTTTGGATCAACTTTATGCGCGAAGCATTGCAAGATAAACCAGAATCTTCACTCAAACAACCGGATGATGTAATTTTTGTGCGCACAAACTCCAGCACATTTGAATTATTTACAAAAGAAACCATACCTTCAGCAAGCAATTCACCCGCCGCACAAAGATGGGTGGACCCCAGCAATTTATTTTAGAGGATTTGCATATGGAATTTGCATTGATGGGTGATCTGTTTATGTCATTAATTACCCTGATTATTCTTGAAATTATTTTGGGCGTGGATAATCTTGTGTTTATTTCTA
>CAZPAA010000187.1:0-4296 GCA_964584425.1 uncultured Gammaproteobacteria bacterium
GACTTGGTATCAATATGAATATATCCAATTTGATGATTTTAGTTATGATCAGCAAGATGAATCAAGATCTGCATTCATAAACAAATTGAGTGCCTTTATACCACATGCACAAAATGTTCTTTATGCTGAAAAAACAGATAACGTGCCAGAAGTTGTGTGCTCCCCTAGTCCTCCTAAAGTAATCAATGCGACGCTATTTCAAGCCTGGGCTGGTATGCGTACTGCAAGTGACCCAATAAAATTAGCAATGGGTAAATTAATTACATTGATTAATACCAAAGAGGTGTCATCAATAGATATTGATGGTAAAGCATCCTGTGCAATTTGATATGCTACCAATTCAGATGGAGGCTCTACTTACCATTTATTAGCTGGTGAAGTTAAAACACTGATGTCTTACTTTAACTCATATGAATTAAATTGTAGAACAACTGAGAAATTTGGCGGCGACCGTCATTGTGGTTACACAGATTATTATTTATCATTCCCTAACCTGAATCATAATAAAAAAGAAATGATTCAAGCCATCGAAGCACTAATGAAAAAAGATATCGCCGCTGTGTCATCGCGCTCTTCTACGAAAATACTAAGAACAGCGGCCTATCCTCCTGCCTCTTCTTCTTCAAGTAGGCAAAGCCAAGCCACTCCTTGGGCAGGACAAAATACGGTATTTTCTTTCTCTGATTAAATCATCAATTCCTTAAAGTGTGGTTATTCCTTTAGGCTGATTAAAACCAGAACCTGTGGGTGTGCAATTGGATAAATTACCATCTTTTGAAATTTCGCATTTCTCAACGGTGTAAGTTCCATTGGTGTGATGTAAACCCACATAAGCGTACGGTATATCGTTAACTGTTGTGACTTTTATGCCGTCAATTGTGGACACACTATTAAAAGTTTTTGCAAGACTACAAGTGTCTAATGCACCATCATTTGCAACAGGACATTTTAACAGCTCGGAAGTAATACTATTACTCTGTACCGGCACATAAGCATAAATAAGGCCGGCTGATACAAAATCTAACGCAGTTGTGATATTAAATCTCACGCCATTTGCCGCATCAATACATGTACCGAATGTGCCATTCGTATTGATTGGGCATTTAAAAATTTCTTCCGTAGTAACATTGGGTCCAACCGCAATATAAGCATTTTTCTTAGCATTTACTTCCAGCATTGCAAACGCTAATACATTGGTATTAGAAAAAACATTCTGACAGGTAAATGTATTCGATGAGGGAATGACTGAACATAAATCTACCCCAGTACCGATAATACCCTCATAAGCCAATGTGGGAGTCAGGAATTTAATAAAATTACTCGTACTACCATAAGTTTGAAGCGCACAATTGAGCGTATAATCTGCGTCTACTAAACATTTTTCGATCTTTTGTGTATTAGATGTCACATAACCATAAGTACTTGTGCCCTCTTTTGTAAAATCAATGCTAGTCGCACCAGGAACATTCACCGTACTGGGACAAGTTAAATCACCTGAAGTAGCAATACTACAAGTCGAAACAAAACCACCTGTATTTGCCACATAAGCATGCGTTGGGGATGCAGCTAATACGGTATAAAATTGAATATCAGAAGTCGCCTGTCTTGGGGCATCATCGCGATAATAATGCAACGACAATTGCTGTTTTGAAAAACCGACCACGGTTGGTGTGATATCGTAACTTAAAGTACAGGATTGTCCAGGGACTAATACAAAAGTCGAGGTCGAACACGTGCCACCATTACGTTTTATTGTCCCATAGTCATAATATATACTCGGCACAATACCATATGCATCTGAATTACCCGTATTAGTCAAAGTAAAAACCAATCCCGTTGCGGTTGTGCCTAAATGAATGGGCGAAGGAATGGTTGGGGCAGTGACGCTTAATAACAAAGGCTCAACCACTGTAGTAACGATACTACTTTCCAATGGCTTAACGCGCCCACTATAGTCAATTGTCAACACTTCATTGATTGCGCCAAGGCTAGTTGCATTCACATTGACAACAATGGAACATTTTGACTGTGCAATTATAGAAGTACCACATGTTCCCCCACTGCTTATGGATACTCTGGGATCCGTATTAGGTACGAGTGATTTTGAAAAAGTAATAGAGCCACTGATTGCGGTATTTTCTAAAGTAAATTCATAACCATGAACGGTATCCAATTCAACAGTTGCGGGAATGGCTGGCTCCTTAGAAAAAATCAACGCATCTGCATAAGCAACACTGATGCAACAATTAAATAACGCAAATAAACCCACAGTTTTAAGCATATTCATGATATATCCTTTCAATTAAATAAAATTCCATTGTGCGCTCAATAACACAGTTTGTTGGCTTAAGCCAAAATTTGCAGGATCTGAAATTTCCATGCTGCTCGCCCCATTGCTACCTGTGATGGTACTGGAAGTTTCTACATCACCTAGATCGGTGTAAAGATAAGTGAGCGTCAGATCAAGTTCTGGGATCACCTCAAAGCCAATTCCTCCGCCCGCTTGCCACGCAAAAGTCGTATTTGATTCTTCTTTTAACGTTAAATTACCTCCGTCAACGCCTGGTTTCGGTATTTCTTCATAGTCTACCCATGTCCATGCAACGCCCAATCCTCCCAGCGCAAAAATCGTCCAGCGCTGGTATTCGACTAAACCTAAAGTGAGATTGGCTAATACGTTTAAGTTCTCTATTCCATATTCGTAATCGTAATAATTAAGATTTGAAGCCCCATATAACAACACATCGCCGGTTAATTGTGTCTCAAATTGATAAGTCCCATCAAGACTCACAATCATCCCTGGGAAAAATCGCCAGTCTTCATCACAGTCATCACAATCAAATGGAAAAACGTAACCATAACCCATCGTTGTTATGC
Source organism: uncultured Gammaproteobacteria bacterium (assembly GCA_964584425.1). GTDB lineage: Bacteria > Pseudomonadota > Gammaproteobacteria > JABCZS01 > JABCZS01 > JABCZS01. The sequence continues at coordinate 2,878 of CAZPAA010000187.1, forward strand.
CAGCCGCATCAGTAGAATCACTACTGGTTAATGTATCTATTTGATTGTAGGGTTGTAGCGTCACTGTGGTTTCTTCTGCAGATAGCCAGGTTGCACCCGTACCTATTCTTAATTGAGAATAACCCTCTTCAAAAGCCTCCCAACCAGCGAAGGCATTTACAGAATATAAAAATGGAACAATCGATAGTGTTGGAAGGATTTTCTTTAAGTGCATGGGTGAGTCCTTATTTAAAAAATTTCAGGCGCTAAAGTAAATATAAGTTCTGTCCCCGATAAAAGAATTATCGAGGACAGAAGAAAGCACTGAAAACAAGCCTTATTTTTGTGCGTTTAATTGGTTGCCAGCTTGAATGGCGCTTTTCATGAATACGGTATGAAATTCATTGGCACAACTAATGGCAACATATGCATTTTGTGTGTTATAAAATTGTACACATATTTCTTTAGCACCTTCCCAATTTTTCCAAGTCACAGTCATACTGCCGTCATCCGCTATTTTATAAACGCCAGTATCGGTTTGTGGTGCATTGGTAGGTTGGTTTGCAAATTTACCCATGACATTGCCTTGTGCATCAAGACTTGCGGTAAAGGTATTATCGATAGGGGCACCATTCAAACGAGCAGTTGGAATTGAAGTAACAGTTTTACCAACAAAAGCCTGCTGAACTTCAACTTTACTCATGGAAGTTAAAGTAGATGCAAAACCAGTAGCGCTTATAGCCATGAAGCTTAAAAATGCCAATGCTGGTATTTTTTTCATATCCATTTCCTTTTTAAAATATTTATTAAAACAACCCCCTTAGTATATCCACTTGTTTTTGGGATGCAAATTCAAGCGATAAAGTTATTGAATAAGACAATCAGGGTGTTATAATGCTTACTTCATTATGGAGTCTGAAAATGAGCCCTCGTGTTCCTCTGCAAATTAAATCTTTAGTATCCAATGGCTTACTACCGCATCACTGCTCATCCATAAGGCATCAACAAATTCACGCTCTCAATTTAATGTGAAAAACATCATGATAGTCTGCATAGCCCATTTTTCCTATTTTATAGTTAAATATTGGGATGTAGTGTATATACTGGGCAGCATTAATACTATTATTATATGATTGAGTGACGAAGGAGATAGTATATGGGCAAGCATAGGCCGCCTTTTATAAAAAAAGAAACTGAAAAACAAAATAAAAATAATACCGCCTGGTGGCCTACCTTACGTACCATTCTTCGTTATCCTTTAGATCATCCGATAAAGTTTTTTGTCGGGATAGTATGTTTTGCGACAATAGTTGATTTAGGACGTCAAAATGCTACGAAAATAGTTGAGACTCAACACACAGCTCCATTCAATCCATGTAAAACATATTTTAATCTGATAGGAAAGCTCACCAGTAATATGGATGAAGCAAAATTTCTCTT
>CAZPAA010000188.1:0-4281 GCA_964584425.1 uncultured Gammaproteobacteria bacterium
ACACCAGTCCAATTGCGAGCGAGCGAGGTACCTGTGCGGCTTCGAGTTGCTTAATCACCCATTCTAATACGAAAGCAATCACCAAGGCGGTAATGACGGAAGCCAACATTTCGCCAAACGCCATAAAAAACAGCACGCCAATGATTAGAAATAAAGCTAATACCACCGCTTCGGGATTAGTAAAGTGACGCTGGTAATAGTCTTTTAAAACTTCTAGCATACGGCCTCTTCGGTGATATTTTTGGGCATATGTTGTCGCATTAATTTCAACAGTTCATCGACGACTTTTAATGGGAATTTTTGCTGCTTGTAAATAAATGAAATAGGTTTAATAAACGATGTATAGAGGGGTGGAGAGGACAAAGTGCCTAGTTTTAGTTCTTTGCTAATGGCTGCATGGGGGAGAATCGCGACGCCTTGACCCGCTTCTACCGCTTGTTTGATCATGGGAATACTGCCAATTTCCATCAATACGCGTAAGCGGTTTGAATCAACACCAATATCACGAATATATTGCAATACCATCTCGCGTGCATCTGCATTTTCATGCGCCATGATCCAAGTTTGTTGCTCGAGGGTTTGCGCGGTAATATGCGGCATTTTTGCGAGTGGATGATGTGGCGCTACCACAAATCGCCAAGGCGCTTGCGAGTGAACTTCGCTCATGATTTTTTTGCTGTTGACTGCAGTTTCAACGACACCGAGATCAGCAAAACTATTTTCTACCAATGAAATCGCTTGTTCTACAGAGCATACATCAAGGTGTAATTGCACCACAGGGAATTTTTTTGAAAAATTCGATAATATCGGGGTTAAAATATATTGTGCCATGGTGTGACCGACGGCAATCCTAAATACGCCGTTCACTTCACCGGTGACTTCACGGATGGCATGCTCCATTTCGCCGTATAAGCCGAAAATACGTTCTGCATAATCAAATGCGCGGCGTCCCGCCTCAGTAAGGCTGATGCGATTATGCGACCGGTCAAACAATCTTACATTTAATTGATCTTCGAGTTGCTTAATTTGAAATGTGACTGCAGGCTGGGTCATTTGTAAGCTGTCTGCAGCGCGGGTAAAACTTAAGTGTCGCGCAACGGTGTGAAATGCAAGTAATCGTTTATCGGCCATGACGTAGTCAAACCTCCGTGTGAATTTATTATCCCCCTTTGGAAAAGGGGGGGCAGGGGGGATTTAAAGATCTTTGTGAATAATCAAACATCTTAAAATCCCCCGCCCGAAGCGGGCACCCCCTTTTTCAAAGGGGGATTTTTAATTAGAACATCAAAATGTCTAGCACAAGAATCACATTCTCGCCATTATCTGCGTGCGCGCAGTGCGTTTAAAATGACAATGACATCAATAATTTCTTGCATGATTGCACCGATGGGTGGAGGAATATAACCCAATGCTGCAATGATCATTAAAATCAAACTTAAGCCCATACCTAATATGATGCCTTGCTTAGCGACATGCACCATGTTTTTACCAATGCGCACTGCGCTTGCAACGCGGCTCACATCATCTTCCAGTAACACAACATCCGCAGCCTGTGCAGAAATTGCGACCCCTTGTGCGCCCATGGCCATGCCAACGTAGGCGCAAGCGAGCGCGGGCGCATCGTTAATGCCGTCCCCAACCATGAGCGTATAAGGATGTTGCTTTGCAATCTGCTCAATTTCTTTGACTTTATCTTCTGGATGCAGTCCTGCGTGAAAATGTGTGATCCCGACTTCATGCGCAATACGTTGTGCGTTTTTTTCATTATCGCCGGTGAGCATAATCAATTCGCGCACGTTCTGCGCTTTTAATTGATTAAGCATATCAACAATGCCAGGTTTAAGTTTATCTTCAAAAAAGATTACACCGATGCATTGGCCATTGACTGCAATAATCGCCATTAATTTTTCTTGTTGTTTTAGCGGCGCCATAAACGTTAAAAATGCAGCTTGTGCGCTTTCGGGTAATTGATCGCGAATATAATCGAAGGTGCCAACGAGAATATGTTCATGTTCCCATTGACCTTGTAAGCCTGATCCCGGTGTTTCGCGTAGATGTTGCGGTTGAGGAAGGGTGGTGAATTTTTCAATAGCCACCGCCGTGATGGCTTTTGCAACGGCGTGAGAAGATCGTTGCTCGATAATCGCAGCGCGGTATAATACCTCATCGGGTTTATACTGTGTTTCATTCACACTGATAATTTTTTCAATCTTAGGCAGGCCTTGGGTGAGGGTGCCGGTTTTATCAAATACTGCGACGTTGACTCTGGCGATTTTCTCTAAAGGAATGCCGCCTTTGACAATGATGCCTTCAGAGGCTGCGCGGTTAATGCCTGAAATCACTGCAATCGGTGTGGCTAGGATCAGCGGGCAGGGGGTTGCGACGACTAATACCGCTAAAATCGTGTTAACTTCTTTTGTGATGAGATAGCCAAGCGCTGCGATGATCAGCGTTAAGGGTGTAAAAAAAATAGCATAACGATCGGCCAAGCGTTGGATGGGCGCCTTTTCTTGGTGCGCTTTTTCAACCAATTGTACGATTTTCGCATACTGACTTTCATTGGTTATTTTGTCGGCGCGCAGGGTTAATGCGCCGTTTAATAAAATACTGCCGGAGAGTAATGGATGATTGGTTTTCACAAATCGGGCGAATGGCTCGCCGGTGATGATGGCTTCATCAATTTCACCTTCGCCTTCGACGATGGTGCCATCGGCTGCGACCATGTCTCCAGGGCGCAGCAATAATAAATCGCCGACTTTGATTTCCTGGACTGGAATATTTTCTTGCTTGTTGCCATGCATACGGATGGCCATTTTCGGGGCGCGTTGTAACAGGGCATCTAGGGTAAACATGGCGCGCTTAAATGCGAATTTTTCGAGTGCTTCGCCGCTTGATTGCATTAACACAATCACGGTGCCGGTGAAAGGTTCTTGCAAAATGATGGCGGTGATAATCGCTAAAGTGGCAATGATATCAACAGAGAATTTTTTCTGAAAAACATTTTTAACCGTTTCCCACACTAATGGCGCACCGCAAAAAATAAGAGTGATAAACCAAATGATGGGGGAGAAAATCCCGAGCACTAAGCCTATTGCTGCAAGGACGGGTAGGGGGTATTGTTTGATGTAGGTAGATATGGTTTTATATTTTTTCATGATGATTATTTTAAAATTTCCTTTTTAAAAAATATTTTGCTCGTGAAGTATCCCCTCATCCGCCCTGTCGGGCACCTTCTCCCTGAGGGAGAAGGATCTCTATAGTTAACTACAGGAATAACGAGAGAGATCCTTCTCCCTCAGGGAGAAGGTGCCCGACAGGGCGGATGAGGGGATATTTAGGCGGTGACAGATGCCCCCCCTTTTGCAAAGAGACTTACCTTCACAAATCCAAAAACTCCAAATCTGCTTCTAATTCTCTCAATCTTGCAGAAATTTTTGCCTGTTGATACTTATTATTTTTGTTGTAACTTTGTGCACGTTTTAATTCACGCACGGCGCTGTGGAGATCGTTTTGCATTGCATAATATTCAGCGCGAGCGGCATGAGAGGCTTGTGGGTTTTTTAATTCACTTTGCGCCCTGGCAAGATAGTGATAGTAATAAAGATTTTCGGAAGCATAACGAATTTGTTGGCTCATTAATTTTCTTGCACTCTCATATTGTTCATTATTAAGCAGCAGCTGGACTAATTGTAAACTGATGGTTTCATCATATGGAAAGAGTTTTAATGCACCTTGCAATAAATCAATACCTTTTTGGTATTGATGTTGTTCTGAATACACCTCTGCCAGTGAGGTATAATAAATTCGCTCGTGCGGGTTGTTTTTAATCAATTGGATCAATTCAGTTTGCGATTCATTTAAAAAGCCTTTTTTCGCTAAAGCTAAAGCGTAACCATAGCGTAATGCGGGATTGGCACTGTTGCCAGGTTTAGCCAATTGCGCGCGATAAAATGCCACAATATCTTGGTTATGCTGCGCGTACATCACTTGCAGACGTTGTTTAATTAACTGAAAACTAAGACTTTCATTTTTTTTAACGAGAGGATATTGCGCAGCGCGGGTGGTGGCATCCGCGATCCTCGCACTGTTAATCGGGTGAGTGCGTAAAAAATCGGGCACATAAAAACTATCGTTATATTTATTCGCATTCGCCATACGCGCAAAAAAACTGGCCATGGCTTGTGGATCAAATTGTGCGCTCGCGAGCATAACCATTCCGACACGATCGGCTTCTTCTTCATTTCTCCCGGTAAAATTAATATCCTCCTTTTTACAAACCTC
>CAZPAA010000189.1:0-4274 GCA_964584425.1 uncultured Gammaproteobacteria bacterium
TATTTTTGAATCAGATAAATTAATCTGTTGATACGGATCTTTAACTTGCCAACCTGCTTCTTTTAAGGTGTTTCTGGTTAAATCACCATTCAAATTCCGAAGATAAAGAAATACACTAGTCGCAGACCTAGAAAGTAATGGCTGGCCATCAAATAATTTCTTTTTTTCACTACCACCATAATTAACTTCACTACCATCGCAAACTAACGCGGCATTAGCATCAGGGTTACAGATAGAATAAGAAAAACGATTCTTCGCTTCTTTTTGGTAATAAGCAAGCAATAGACCTTGTTGATAATCGATGACAGAGAGATGATGAAGATTTTTACCCATCACAATTTTTTCATCGCCGTTCTTAATTTCATGGGGTATATTCCAAACGCTGTTTTTTAAATCAGACAAGTTGGCTACAGAATTGTATATGATACGCGGTACATCGTCGATATGATGCCTACCAAATAAATACAATCTGCCATCGACTAATACCGGTGTGGGAGAAAAGCGCGTGGTGTTAAAACGCGTCGCAGGAATCGTGCCCTGTTCTTCCCAAATTAATTGGCCTTCGTTTTCGCCTGTGCCCACACCACTTGCGATGTAATATGCATTGGTACCATTATTGAGCTGATAAAAGACGATTAAATGATCTTCCATCACAATCGTTTCCGGTGCGTAGGCAATCCCCTTGATGGGTGTGACGCCAACGGTTTCCTTAACAATCAGCTCTGTGGGATTAGCAAAAACGGCTGTTGTGAGGGTCAAGGTGAGGAGCAGGGTTAATACTTTATATGCCATTTTGTCACTCCAATATTAAGGGAATTTGGTTAAAGAGACTAACAAAATATTCTACTGATGGCAATGATGAGGGAATTCTTAAATCGTTTTATGCACCCTGCGCCAGTGCTTTTTGCACGGAAGGTCGTTGCTTGATGCGATTAAAATAGTGTTCTAAATGCGGCCATTGGCTTAGTTCAATGCCAAAATGATGCATCCAAGATAATACAATATACACATAACCATCTGGCAGAGTAAAATCATTGCCTACTAAATAATCATGTTGTTTAAAATGATCTTCTAAAAAATCTAATTTATTTTTTAAAATAGGCTTAAATATATTCTCTTTAATATCATTCGGAACATTGGTGTTAAATAAGGGAGAACAGGATTTATGCAAATCCGTACTCGCATAACTGAGCCATTCGATCACACGATAACGTTTAAAATCATCTAATGAAGGTAATAATTGGAAATTTTTATAAGTATCAGCTAGGTAAATTTGAATCGCTACATTCTCTGTTAATTTTTCACCATTATCGAGCACTAAAACAGGCACAACACCTTTGGGATTTATTGTTAAATAATTCTCTCCACTTTCAGTTATTTTATCCTTCATATGCACCAATTCAAATTCACAGGGGATATTTAATTCATATACCGTAATACGAATTGCAAATGAACAACTGCCTTTGGAATAATAAAGTTTCACTGCTGCCTCCAGGTTGAATTATTTTAAACAGTCTAAGTAACGTTTTATCGTGTCATTCAGGCCATAATAAAGCGCATCACTTATCAGCGCATGGCCAATTGAGACTTCTTTTATCGTTGGAATTTCTTGTACGAGGGTGCGTAAATTAATTAAATTTAAATCATGCCCGGCGTTTAAGTCGATCCCCATCGCATTTATTTCTTCAGCCGTTTTTTTAAATAAAGCTAAAATTTCAGCGCCCTTTGGCGTACCAAAAGATTGAGCGTAAGATTCAGTATAAAGCTCGATCATATCCGGTTTAGTTTTTTTGAGTAATTCAATGTCTTTTGCAGATAAAGTATGTGGATCAACAAATAATGATACGCGCGCGCCTTGTGCATGAAGTTTTTCTACAATGCCCGTTAAAAATTCTAGATTAGGCTCGATCAACCAACCGGCATTTGAGGTTAATACATCAGGCGGATCGGGCACGAGGGTACATTGTGCAGGTTTAACCCGTTTGACCAAATCAAGATATTCATTGGAGGGGTAACCTTCGATATTAAATTCAACATTAATATTATTTGCAATATCCAGCACATCTTGTGTGCGAATATGTCGACCATCAGGCCGCGGGTGAACGGTAATGCCTTGCGCGCCAAAACTAATAATATCCAATGTCATTTTTAATACATCTGGCATATTCCCACCGCGCGCATTACGCAGGGTTGCTAGTTTATTAACATTTACGCTGAGTTTGGTCATCGTTTCTTCCATACAAAGCATAATCGTACACTAATGCCTTGTTTTATGCCATGCAAAACATTTTGTAGCTCAACATACTAAAGAATTTTTTATATCATGAACGCCAGATTCTTGTGCATTATTCTGACGAGTGCGATTTCTTTTCCAGGGTAGATTTCTCAATATCGTTGCTGATGAAGCTGAGGGTACCAACACCTTCTCCTCACCCTCTTTAATTTTAATTTTCAAACCCAATTTTTCTGATAAAAATAATGAAGCACTTTCGTAAGTAGCCGGAATTAAATTAAATTTAATTAACATGGTTGTTAAAGACTGTACAAATAAGTGTGCTGCATGAGGACTGTGTTCAACGTTTTTTATAAAAAGCAAACTATATTTAATTGAGTCGTTAATCAAGTATTCGTAATATTTTTTTGATAAAACAATTGGCTTTAGAGATTTTAATTCGTTAATATTAAGATGTTTAACCTCAGAATCATTTAAATGCTGCACTTGATTTTTCACCCAATTAGCAAGCACAGAAATATATTTATATTGTTCATCGTCACTCACAGATGAAGGGGCGTTATTTCTTTTGGGATGTTCAGGTGAGACATCTTCATATAAACCAAAAGGGTCAAAACCGTAATCAAGAAAATTGGTTTTGTAATTTGATAAGGCGGATACTTCTTGCGCTTCCATTTGACTTAATAAATTTTCTCGCAAGGAGCTTGGTAAACAGGACTCACCTAATAACATTAATAAACCACTGTTATCTAAGCATGGCGCCCAATTCAAAGATAATATTTTCAATAAAATTGGCCAGCATTCTTTATACAGAAATGCGGTTCGCAAATATCGATATACAAATATTGAAGAATTAAACTGATGCCCTAAAATAATTAGACCACCCATTACGATGCACAAGACTGATTTAAACTGATGTTCCTCGAAAGAATCTGTCAAATAATCACCTAAAAGTAATCGATCCATTAAACGTGCGAGCAATCTCTTCCCGTCAATTGTTTGAGTCATAAATTTACAAGTCTCCCAGCAATAGGATTCTTCAAAAAATTCTTTTGAAGAACTAAATTCTACATCTGCAGAGAAAGTCATAAGTTTATCGCGAGATAGAACAAAAGCATTTGCCATATGATGGACTTCTTTTAGATCCACTTTATTAAATTTTTTTAAATTTATTTTAGCCTGCCAATGGGTTAAGGCTGCTTCGACCCATGTTCCATGGCCATTCAATCTAATATTAGCATGCATTAGTCCGGCACTTAAGGAATAAATGATAAAATGAACAGCTTCTTGAACGGTTCGATTTTTAAAAGCCGAGTAAAATATTTTTTCAAAAATAAGAGGGACTATTAACTCCCTTGCATAATTATTTCTTAAAATATTATCAAAAATATTATGTTAATGATTAGCTCATCACAACCACAGAAATCTATTATTAATCCATTTTTTATTATCTAGATCATGCTCGATTATCTCTCTCAGAATCTCTAAGATCTTCTGGTGATAAAAACCGATATTTCTGAAATCATATATTTTTATCAAGGAAAAATATGCGTCAAAGATTGATGCTAATTTTTCCATAGAATCCGGTTTTTTATCTCTCATTGCATGCGATAATCCATTTAAAATGATATCACATATACTTTTCTTGAATCTCACATTATCAGTAGGGGTATAATAAGATAAATTTGGGTGTAATACACCACTCACAAGGCGATTTTGAAAATAAGACTCCACTAGAGATTCTAAGGAAGATGAAAATATTTGAAGAACTTCTTTATCTTGATTTTCTACAGAAACATGGTCTTTTCCGATCTCTTCTAAAAATTTGTCAGATTGTTTTAGCCTATTTTTTATTGCATCTATGTAAGGCATAGTCCTGGCTCTAAAATTATGAAATGAAGTCCTGGAGATTTTATTATTGAAGTATTCATAAATGAAATACTGATTTAAACCATCAAGAGGGCTGTTTATGGCTTGTTCTAAATGCTTGAGAATAATCTGACAATCACCTCTATTTAATTTTGAAATTTCATATTCAATA
>CAZPAA010000190.1:0-4254 GCA_964584425.1 uncultured Gammaproteobacteria bacterium
TCATGGTGATCGCCATCCCATCTAAACCATCGGTTAAATTCACCGCATTACTGGCACCAACAATCACAAAATAAGCGAGAATCAAATACAGCGGACCTAAATTAAAAAATAAATCTTTAAAGAAGGGGATAAGGAGTTGCGTATAGCTTTCATTTTTTGCGCTCATGTAGAGTGCGCAGATGATAATGATGGCCGCTACACTTTGCCAAAAATATTTCCAACGAGCAGGTAAGCCCCGCGCATTTTTTTTCACTAATTTTTGATAATCATCATAAAAACCAATCGCAGCAAATGACCATAAAGTAAATAACATGATCCATACATAATAATTGGTGAGATCGGTCCATAATAAAGTTGAAATCGTGATCGCAGCAATGATTAACACGCCGCCCATGGTCGGTGTGCCGGATTTACTGAAGTGAGATTTGGGGCCATCATCCCGTACTGGTTGACCCAGGTTATAGCTTTTCAGCCAGAGGATCATACGCGGACCAATCACGAGTGCTACCAATAAAGCGGTTAATACGCTTAAGATAACCCGCACCGTGACATAATGAAAAACGTTAAACCCAGAATAATACTGGGTTAAATATTCGGTAAGCCATAACAACATAACGCACTACTCCATTAATGCTTGAACGACCTCTTCTAGAGCGCCAGAACGTGATCCTTTAATTAATATAGTCATATTTTGATGTAATTGCGGTTTGAGCGCATCGATCAAGGCTTTTTTATTTGCGAAATGTTCTGCACCTTCACCAAAGGCTTCAACCGTTAATTGTGATAATTCGCCGAGTGCAAAAATTCGGCTCACACCTTTTTGTTTTGCGAATCGGCCGACTTCCTGGTGTGCCTCGATGGCAAGATTGCCTAATTCTTTCATATCGAAGAAGACCCAGACTTTTTCGCCAGGATGTTCAGCCAAAATATCCAGGGCGGCTTTGACCGCTAAGGGATTCGCGTTATAGGCATCATCAATAATAAGGGCTTGATTGTAGCCGCGACACACATGTAAGCGATGTTTTGCAGATTGCATATGTGCTAAGCCATGCGCAATTTTATCGAGCGGTACCTTGAGTGCGACGGCGGCGCTTGCTCCTGCAAGGGCGTTAGCTACATTATGTCGGCCTAAGATCGGGAGTTGTATCGGGACTTCACCATAAGGCGTATGTAATAAAAATGCTGCGCAACCGGATTTTAATTGAATATCGGTGGCATACACATCCGCTTTATTTTGTGAAGAAAAACTAAGCACCCGATGAACCTGGATTGCTTCGCTGCGCTCGCAATGACGGGGGGCGGTTAATTTTTTCTGCCAATAAGGATAGTAAGCATCATCGGCATTGATAATGGCGGTGCCATTTGGGTTTAAGCCATCAAAAATTTCAGTTTTAGTTTCGGCAATGGTATCGACATCGCCAAAGCCTTCAGTGTGAACGGGGGCGATAATCGTAATAATTGCAACATCAGGTTTTGCCATTTGGGTGAGTGGAGCGATTTCATGTGGATGATTGGCGCCCATTTCGATAATGGCAAAGCGATGTTCGGGTGTGAGGCTGAGTAAAGTCACAGGCACGCCGACATGATTGTTATAGCTCCCAGTCGCCGCAATAGTTGGACCCACTTCAGAAAAAATAGAACCCAGCATTTGCTTCGTCGTCGTTTTGCCGCAACTGCCGGTGACGGCGATGACTTCAAGGGAGGGCAGCTGCGCACGATGCTTTGCAGCCCAAGTGCCGAGTGCTTGGTAAGTATCAGGCACAATAATTTGCGTGATGGGGATGGGTTGTTTGCGGGTCACTAAGGCGACGGTTGCGCCTTTTTCTAGCGCGGGCTGGATATAATCATGACCATCTAAGGTTTCACCTTTATTCGCAATAAATAAATTTCCTGGAATGATGGTGCGAGAATCGGTAGAAAGTCCATTAAATTCAACATCAGCACCTTCGAGTTTTCCCCCGGTTAATAAAGCTAATTGTGATGCTTTCAAAATAAAAATTCCTTTGTAAAAATTTTCCTAAGCATAACAGCCTACTTAGAATTTGCAATGGTATTTGAGGCCGTGACCAAGCTGTTAGGAAGATGAGCGGTTTGTGATGCAGGCAACATTTTCCAAGCAAGATAGGCCGTGTAGGTTGCAGATGAAAATTCAGGCTTTTGCGCAGTGGCTTGTAATAGGGATAAACAAGGTAAATATAAACTGTTATCGGCTTGCATGCTTTTTAAATGTTCCCATTGCACAGTGTCTATATTCGGCTGTAAATGCTTAATTTTCTCTTTCCATGCAGAAAATTCTCGTGCATTTTTTATTGATACGAGTTGCATAAAATGATGACTGTAATTGAAGTCAAGGGTATCAAATATTTTTTTAAACAGCACATAAATCGGGTCATATTCTTTATGGATTGCATTGGGTTTAATGAGATAAGCAAAGATTTTATCGAGCCTGTCTGATTTTGCATAAATGTCAGTACCCGCATACAGCTGGTAAATGCTGCAAAGGGTAGATAATTTATTTTTGCAGCGATTAGATAAAGAAAATTGTCCTTGTGACTCAATCTGACGTATCGATAGGCACACTTTAGCCAGTTGGTGGGTTATTTGTGATTGGAAGTAATGCGCCTGCGGTGCACTTTTAGAAGGGTTTTTATTCAGATCTTTCAACTTGCTGAGGAGTTCGGTAATGACTGTGTTTAATAGGGGAGAAGAATCTTTCTTTGCAGTTTTGAGTAAGTTTAGAATATGGGTATCGTTTTGCGCTAAGTTTTCAGCCACCTTGATTTCGGCAGCATTGAATAGACTATTGATAAATTCGTGCGACATAAGGCGTACCTTGAATAGGAATGAAGTAGTTTATCTTGCTAAACTTAACGCTGTATTAATCCGCTAAAATCTGCTGGGCGATGGTTAGGTCGCTGAAATGATGCTTTTTGTGGCCAATAATTTGGTAGTCCTCATGCCCTTTGCCGGCAATAAGGACAAAATCATCGTCGGCTGCGTGGATGATGGCGTGTTTGATGGATTTAGCGCGGTCATGTTCGATGATGGCTTGTGTGGGGTGTTTAAGTCCTTGGCTAATTTGTTGGATAATGGTTTTGGGATCTTCGGTTCGAGGATTATCGTCGGTGATGATCAAATGATCGGCATATTTTTCCGCAATGGCCCCCATAATGGGACGTTTGCTGTTATCACGATCACCACCACAGCCAAATACACACCATAATTGGCCTTTGCATAAGGGTTTAAGTACCTGGAGGACTTTTTCCAGGGCATCGGGGGTGTGGGCGTAATCGATAAATACCTTGGGTTTGTTATGACCGCCGATTTGGGTCAGTCTGCCAGGCGGTGGGGTGATTTGTGGCAGAATCGGGAGGGCTTGTTCAATGGGAATATTAAGGGCGATCAGCGCGCCTAAGACCAATAATAAATTGGTTAAATTAAATTGTCCGAGGAGGGGGGTGGTGAGTGAGAAAGGGACTTTCATTATTGCGAGTGGATCTTTCGTCATTGCGAGCGGATCTTTCGTCATTGCGAGCGTAGCGAAGCAATCCAGGTTGGATCTTAAAATAGACATGGAACCTGGATTGCTTCGTCGCTGCGCTCCTCGCAATGACGAGGTACATCGTGGGTGGGTTTTCCCGGTCAAGCTGACGCCAATCAGCTTGACGTTTTCTGCAAGTTTAGAAATTAAGCTATTAGAAAAATCATCATCTAAATTAATCACGGCGTATTTTAAACTATCCCAAGTGAATAATTGACTTTTGGCTTCACCGTAAGCTTGCATGGTGTGATGATAATCTAGATGATCCAAAGTTAAATTGGTGAAAATCGCAACTTCAAACGGTACACCCGCTACGCGATGCTGATGCAGGGCGTGTGATGAAACCTCCATGGTGACATATTCAATCTTGTCTTGTTCTAGCTGCGCTAAATATCGTTGCAGTGGCAATGCGCATAAAGTCGTATGTGTACTTTCTTTAAGTTCATTGAGTCGACCGTTGCCGATGGTACCCATCATCGCGGCGTTTTTGTTAAGCAGGGTCAGTGCCTGGGTTAAAAAATAAGCGCATGAGGTTTTGCCATTGGTGCCAGTCACACCGGTGATATGCATGTGCGCAGAAGGATTTTGATAAAAGCGTGCAGCGATGGGGCCTATTTTTTCCGCTAAATTTTGGATAGGAATAAAAGGCAGTTTAGCTTCATTGTGGTGAATGAGGGTTTGCATTTCATTCGTTAGATTTTTTTCTTCATAAG
>CAZPAA010000191.1:0-4199 GCA_964584425.1 uncultured Gammaproteobacteria bacterium
TAAATTAACATTTTTAGTGAAATTTCACAAGTCTAAAATGACTTTTTATAGCGTTCACTAATATCGTCAGCAAGATCCTCAATGACGCGAATATTGTTATTTGATTTTGCAGCAAAAGGATCATTTTTGTGGTGTTCTTTCACAAAATTAACCATATGATCAACGTGTGCCTGTATACTTGGGAAAAACTTTTCAATCAAAGGTTTGGGTATTTCCGCATAGAGTAGGGCGATGCGCATTTTAAGTACGTTCCCTGCGCCATTTTCTTTTTTGAGTTCATCTATCCATGCTGGAATAAACATGCTTTCAGCTTCAATAAGTGCTGCTCGCAGTGGGTCGACGTTTTTATAAATCTGATTGCCAGCTTGATCGGTATTTGTAGGATAAGTGTAATGATCTTGCATCTCTTTTACTTGCTTTCGAAGTATCGCATTATCACGATCACGTTGGCTATCAAGAGAAGGCAGGTTTTGTCGGTATTTTTTTAATGCTTTATAACCTTTCTTCAGGGCCCGCTCTAAATTTTCTGCGTCTTCGGTCTTGATAAAGGGCTGATAACTCGTAGAATCTTTATTGTGTGCTATTTGATAGGCATTACAGGCGCCGTAGAAGAAAATTTCACGTAATTTGTTCTCTAAATGAGCTTGCCCCTCCATGGCGGATTTGCCCAAGGCATATACACGTGTTGGAGCGTCATAGCTGGCATCATATTTATTGGATAAGCCTACATTATTGCTTGGAGATAAAATAATTTTTCTGCCTGCAATTAAAAGAGCAGCATCAACATAATCATATTGTGCAATCACCTCATCCATACCTTTAATGACATCAGCGCAGCGAGTTGTATCACCACCGGTAATGGTAAAAAAATTGATGTAATTGGTGGAGCTAAGCTGATGAACCGCTGCTGCTTTGCGAGCAAAATCAACACAAGTAGGGCTTTCAGTTGCTGAGCTTAATGTAGTTGATACGCTCGGATTGGATGATTGTCTGAGCAGAACAAAACAAGTACTAAAAAATAGAACTGCAAGTTGGATCTGTATCATTGCGCTAACATTCCTTAAAATGAATCAGAATGATAACATAGGGAAAGATAGGCGTCTACTGCTGTGGATTGAGTACCAAAGCAATTAAATCATTTGCCGGGATATAACCAGGCATTACCGTCCCATTTTCCAAGATAATGATAGGGGTAGCCTGTGCACCGATATTGCGAAGAAAGGCCTGATGCTCGATTAAAGGATGCTGGCAGTCTTTGGGCTTTTCTGGCGCAGGTTTGCCGGAGAAGACTTCATCAATGGACTTTTTCGGATCTTTTGAGCACCAGATCGCGGCAGATTTTTCATAGGAAGGGGTGCCTACTGGGGTGCGTGGGAATGCCAGATAACGTACGGTAATACCGGCGGCATTTAGTTCAGGTATCTCTTGATGTAATTTCTGACAATAGCCACAATCAACGTCAGTGCCGATGGTGATCACGGCTTTTTCTTTTGCGGCGGGGAAGATAATCAGGGTTTTAGGATCAATTTTCGACAGTTCCCCTTTGACATAGGTTTGCCGGGTGATTTCGGTTAAGTTCTTAACCTGCTTATTTTTGAGCTCTAATAGTTCGCCATAAATTAAATATTGGCCGTCTGTTGTGACATAAAAGATATTGGGGCCGCTGGTTACTTCATATATATTGGCAATGGGGGTCGGTTTCACGCCATCGACTTTGATTTCAGGAATGGCTTGGCTGAGTTGGGTTTGCATGCTGGCAACCGTGGGGGCATTATCGGCTTGGGTTGCAAAAGAGATTAATAATAAGCTGCTGAGGGTGAAAATCCGTTTAAGCATGTTGGGCTCCAAAGTGGGGTAATTGATAAAGGATAGCATAACAAGTTTTAGGTGTGTGAGCCCGTTTTCTCTACCCCCCTCATCCGCCCTGTCGGGCACCTTCTCCCTGAGGGAGAAGGATCTCTCTCATTATTCCCTATGGTTAACTATAGAGATCCTTCTCCCCCAGGGAGAAGGTGCCCGACAGGGCGGATGAGGGGATAAAAATCTTCCGAAGACCACACCCAATCTAAATATTAATTTTATTTAAATAACTTGTTTGGTATACTAGGAACTCCCGTCATTTTATGAGGTATATCATGCTCGATTTAGATGAAAATCAACAAAAAGTTCTGGCGCTCGTAGTGGGCACAGGAGTTACAGCTGGGCTTACCTGGTTTGTGAAATACTTAGATAACGCCCTCTTGCCACGTACTCACTTCGCTGAATTTCCAATTCGTTCGAATGGGCAAAATTATTTACCCTATTATACGCAATCGGTGGATTGTAGCCCCAGTTGCACAGATAAAGAGGGCAAGTGTCAATACGGCGGAGCGGGTTATAGTGCCTTTAGTACAAGCGTAAGAAGGTTTTTTTCTTAAAAATAATTCCCTTTGCTTACCAGACAGATTTATGTAGAATAACCCCATAAATCAATTGATTAAAGTTAGTTTTTTAAATAAGAGGGTTTTTATGGTTACGATTCGTCTGTCTCGGACAGGAGCTAAAAAGCGTCCATTTTACCGTATCGTGGTGATTGATAGCCGCAAGCGTCGCGATGGCCGTTACATTGAAAAATTAGGATTTTTTAATCCTATTGCAGTTGGTGCTGCCGAGCGTTTGAGATTAAATCTAGAAAGAATGAACTATTGGGTGTCTGTAGGTGCACAAGCGTCTAAACGCGTCAGTGAACTTGCACGTGAAGCTAAGCGTACCCCAGCCACTGAACAACAGGCTGCATGATAGAAATAGGGCGCATTGCCGGTTTATTTGGTGTACAAGGCTGGCTTAAGGTAGATTCTTACAGCGAGCCACGCGAAAATATTTTGCACTACCAACCCTGGTACATACGCTTGAAAAATGCGCAGCCGCAGCCAGTGCGCATTAAACAGAGCGAAGTGCATGCAAAGCACTTGGTAGTGCAGCTAGATGGTTTTGAAGACATGGAGGTCGCACGTGCATGGGTGAATGCACGCATATATATAGAAAGGGAACAATTACCTCAATTACCAGAGGGACAATATTATTGGACGGATCTAGAAGGACTCGAGGTTAAAACTTCACAAGGTGTGAATCTAGGACAGATTGCTTATTTGTTTTCAACTCCTGCAAATGATGTATTAGTAGTGAGAGGTGATAAAGAGCGGTTTATTCCATACTTGCCACGGCAAGTAGTGAAACACGTTGATTTATCGAATAAAGTCATGATTGTAGATTGGGATCCGGAGTTTTAAAATGTTACGCTTTGATGTCATTACTTTGTTTCCTGAAATGTTTAAGGCGGTGACCCAGGTCGGGATCACTGGCCGCGCAGTGCGCAATAGTTTGGCGATGGTGAATTGCTGGAATCCTAGAGATTTCACTGAAGATAATCATCACACGGTTGATGATAAATCTTATGGCGGTGGCCCCGGCATGGTGATGAAGGCCGAGCCTTTACGCGAAGCGATTTTGGCCGCGCAAGATGCGAGCAGTTTGCAGCCTTCAAAAGTGGTTTACTTAAGTCCACAAGGCAGCTGCTTGAATCAAGCCAAAGTACGCGAATTAACCATGTGCGGGCAATTGATTTTAATTGCCGGCCGTTATGAAGGTATTGATGAGCGTGTGATTTCGCAATACGTCGATGAAGAAATATCCATTGGCGATTATGTATTAAGCGGTGGTGAATTGGCCGCGATGGTAGTGATGGATGCTGTGATTCGCTTATTGCCTGGAGCGCTTAATGATGAGCTCTGCGCGATAGAAGATTCTTTTAGTGATTCATTATTAGATCATCCGCATTATACAAGGCCTGAAATATTTGAAGGGCAAAGCATTCCGAGCGTGTTGATGAGTGGCCATCATGAAAATATACGTAAATGGCGCTTGCAGCAAGCGTTAGGGCGGACGTGGTTACGTAAACCCGGTTTGCTGAAGAATATGCGTATGGATCCTGAGCAGCAAATTTTGTTGCGTGAGTTTATCCATGCGTATGAGAAGAATTCGATTTCTAATGATGAGTAAGGGAGTTGTTTTATGACTAATATAATTGATCAAGTTGAACGCGCACAGATGAAAACCGATGTGCCTGAATTTTCACCCGGTGATACCGTAGTGGTACAAGTACGCGTGATTGAAGCAAACCGCGAGAGGCTGCAAGCCTTCGAAGGTATTGTGATCGCAAA
>CAZPAA010000192.1:0-4185 GCA_964584425.1 uncultured Gammaproteobacteria bacterium
TTCAACAAGAATCTAAAAGTATGATGGGTGGTTATCTTATTTCATTATTCTCTGGAATTTTTGGTATAATACCATTTATTCTTGATGTGATTGAACCTCGAGCCATCTTGTTTATTAAGAAGAAAATTTCAGAATTCTTTAGCACGGCCATCGCTACAGAACTTAATTATAAAAAAGAAGCTGGAGTTTCGCACGGTATTGACGTTGCTATGCGAGAAAATTTTGCGCAATCTCTATTAAGTCTCATTGGTTTAACGCAACATTTTGCGCCTTATATTTTTATTATTGGGCATGGGTCCACAAGTTTAAATAACACACATCGTGAAGCCTATGATTGCGGTGCGTGTGGAGGAGGTATTGGGGCTACCAATGAAAGATTAATGGAAAAAATACTAAATGAACAACAGATAAGACAGGCATTGAGACAGCGGCACATAGATATTCCAGATGAATGTAAATTTATAGGCGCTTATCACAATACGTGTAGTGATGAAATTGAGTTTTATGATATCACTCATGATAATGAATTAGATAAAATCATGAATAAAATTCGCCAGGCAGCGATACTAGAATCGAAAGAGCGCAGTAGAAGATTTAGTGATTTACCCCTAAATAGAAAACCTGAATACTATTATAAGTCTGTGCAAGCCAGGGCATTGGATCTGCGCCAGCCCAGAGCAGAATATGGCCATTCTACCAATGCATTTTTTATCATTGGACCTAGAGAATATTCACACAATTTATTTTTAGATAGACGTGCTTTTTTACTTTCATATGATCCTAATCAAGATCCTGAAATGACGATTTTGACGAAATTACTTTCTGCAACGATACCGGTAGTTGCAGGCATCAATTTAGAATATTATTTTAGCTATATCGATAATGAGTTTTATGGTGCAGGCACCAAATTGCCTCATAATGTTAATGCATTGGTGGGCGTAATGAATGGGCACTTAAGTGACTTACGAGCCGGATTGCCTTGGCAAATGGTAGAGATCCATCAGCCCGTACGATTATTTTTACTCGTTATTGCAGATATTGATAATATAAGACAACTATTAATGCATTCACACATATTTAGTCAGAAAATAAAAAATGAATGGATTAACTTTGCAGTCCATGATATTAAAACAAATAAGCTATGGTTTTATACAAATGATGATTTTAAGCAATGCAATGCTGATGGGTTGGCTCCGAGTTATCGGCCACATGATCCAAAAATCCTTTCGTCTAGGCATCATATTGAAATAGGCACTATTTTTTATGGAAATTAAATTTTACACCTATTTATTTATATATTTTGCAGCTTCTTCATTGATTCGTTTTATTTGGGTTTTACTAGTGAGTATGATGCGCAATAAGCCTTTTGCTTCGCTGCTTGTTAAATATATGACGGATTATGGCTCATTATTAGATTTAATTCATCTTGCACTTGCGTTTATGTTATTTAAACAGGATGTGATTTTTACAATTCCTAATTTTGCCTTTGAGAGCTTTGATTTCGATGTCAATTGGAATATCAGGGCAATCTTATTTTTATCGTTTTCAGTGATTATTATTAGTGTTATAAATCGGTTTTCAACAATTTATTTATTCAGAGACCCCTTTTATTTTAAGTTTTTTGCCATGATTTATTTGCTGCAATTAGCTTTAATATTGCTGATATTAACCCAAGGGAATGAGACGATATTTATTGGATGGGAGTTTCTAGGAATAACATCTATTTTACTTATTGCTTTTTATGAATACCGAATATCCGTATTGAAAAACTCATTGGTTATCCTGGCTATCTATAAAGTAGCTGATCTATTTTTATATTCTGCTCTGTTGTATTCAACAGCAGCGGGTGAAACTTATTATGATCAGATGTCAAATCCATATTGTATTTTTGCTCTTTTATTGGCATGTTTGATTAAATCTAGTGTATTTCCCTGGTATTGGTTACCTCGCGCCGTAGAAGGACCGACGCAGTCAACCGCTGTGTTTTATGGTAGTTTGGCGACACATATCCCTATTTTCATTTTTATGAATGTTTGGGGACATCATAGTGCTTCTATTAATACAATCTTTATTTCTATTGCAACTGCTTTTATTCTGCTATCTATTGTTTGTGCGAGCATGCTGAGTAAAACGGTAAATGATGCAAAGAATTCAATTGCCTACGCAGCTATAGCGCAATTGGGGATCATCTATTTAGAAGTGCTTTTCGGGTTTATATGGCTTGCTATTGTGCATTGCTTATTACACGGTATTTATCGCACGACTTTGTTCTTACTAGGCCCTTCTATCATTTATGAGCATCAGCTAATTGAACAGGATAGAAAGGTATTAAGTGAGTCCCTTATATTTCGCCTGACCCATCTGATGCCTATAAGGTTACAGCTATTGATTTATAAAATGACTTACAATGAATTTTTCTTCCCTAGAATATTGATGCATCATGTTGAAAATTTTATGGGATTATTTTCCTCAAGAATGAATGCGCTTGTGGTTAAGGCCTATATCTTTTATAGCTTGGCATTTATTTTCTTCATTGAATTAATCACTTTTACCTTAGGTAGAAAATTATTTCTAATGGATGAATTGCTGCTCATACTCGCTTATGTTCTAAATATTTTGGCAATGATTAATAAATATCGACCATGGGTATTTTATATTTCTTTAACAGCCTCAGTGATGACTGCTTTGCTTATGCTGTCTGATAAATTGCATCCTATCCTGGTTTGGAGCGAAGTGATTACCACGGGGATTATGCTTTATATTCTAATTATGACTTATCTAAAGCGTGACAGATTACAACAAACGGCTAATTTTATGGGTCAAATGCATCAATCAAGTGGTATTAACTTTCTTTTATTTATCCTCGGCCTTTCTATTATTGGCATGCCTGGATTAGGAATATTCTTTATTTGGGTACGATTAGAACATGCCTTAATTAATTTTTATCCAGGATTGATTCTAAGCGTATACGTATTATTATCCTTGAATACGATTGTGTTTTTTAGATTCTATTATGTGAACTTTTTAGGAAAATATGACGTATTGAAACAAATAAAATTAATGCACCCGTAGCTATCCTTTATTAGAGACGCTCTTTAATTGTTAGGTAAGAAAATGGAAAATCTTGCGCCCGGTAAAAGTGGGGAGCCTGTGGCATGGATGTTTCCACCCTGTAGTTCAACTAATGTCTTTGCGATAGCAAGACCTAACCCAATGTGTTTTTCTAACGATGGTTGTGATTGGGAGGTCGCAAATTCTGCGAAGATGTCATTGCCCATAGCTTTAGGAAGACCAGGGCCATCATCATCAATATGGATGAATATACCCTGATGGGTTCGCTCAACGGTTACGATTATCTGCTCCAGAGCAAACTTCATGGCATTGGTTAATATATTATTGATGACATGTTTAAATAGCTGTTCATCAAAGGAAATAATTAAATCGTTTATTTTATTTGTGTGTAATGAAATGTTGAAATGAGACACTTTATATCTTTCTATCAATTCATTTAGCCATGGGATCAGATCATGTTCGGTTTTATTTATTTTTAATTCATTTGATTGCATTTGTGAGTACAATAGAAACGAAATCACTAGATTGTTCAGCTCATCAACATCTTCTTGTATACTGTTCAGATGTATTTTCATATTGTCATTTAAAACAGAATCTTTTTTCAAGACATCGATGGCCATCTGGAGAGTTGATAACGGGGTTCTTGTTTCATGGGCAACAAATCGAGTCATCTGCCCACGAAATTCAATAAGCTGTTTTAAATTTTTGCCCATGACGATAATATTGTTATATAAACCATTTAATATTGATAATGCGCTTATTTTACACGGATGAGCAAAGTCGCCTTGGCTATAATGTGAGGTTAATTGATATAAGCGATTAACATTTCTTACAAATAAAGTGGTTAGTACAATAATAACACCCAAAGTAAATAAAAAAATTATTATAATAAAATCAGGCGGACAATTCGAAGGGCTGCGGGTTTTGCGGCCCATGCGGATGTTCGGACCCGGCATAGACCTTCAGTTTGCGAAGCTGGGCGCGCCCCAAACGTGTGTGGGGGACCATCCCCTTGACCGCCCGCTCGATGAGAAGTTCGGGATGCCGCCTGCGAACACTCGCCACCGTTTCCGATTTATGGCCCCCCACAAACCGGGAAAAGGTCATATAGCT
>CAZPAA010000193.1:0-4165 GCA_964584425.1 uncultured Gammaproteobacteria bacterium
ACCTGGATTGCTTCGCTCCGCTCGCAATGACGGAGGCTCCGCTCGCAATGACGGAAATGATCCAAGAACTCACCCATAACGCCATGCAAACGGATTTATTTACGTTTATCGATGTGTTTTTAGGCGCACAAGCACAGCGCACTTTACAACACTTACAACTCTTAAAAAACCAAGGTGTTGAGCCGATTTTAATCATTTGGGCCCTGGCGCGAGAACTACGCACGCTGAATAATTTACATATCGAAGGTAGCCTACCGGCCTATGTTTGGCCGCAAAAACAAGCACTTTTACAGCAAGCCGCGAAATATTTTCCAGTGAAAAAAATTCAAACCTTGATACAAAAATTAGCGCTGATCGATTTACAAATTAAAGGTGCTCAATCAGGCAACCCGTGGCTAAGCTTAGAAAGGTTAATATTATGCTAGGTATTTTAGGTGGAACATTTGATCCGATTCATTACGGGCATTTAAATGCTGCTTGGCATGTGTATCAAACGCTAGATTTAAATGAATTACGCTTTATGCCCTGCCATCGCCCACCGCATCGCATTGCTCCGAATGTGAGCACAGATCATCGCATCAATATGCTCAAACTCGCGATACAAAATATCCCGGGTTTTGTTATTGATAAACGGGAGTTAAACACCGATCGTATTTCATACACTGTCGATAGTTTAACCGATATTCGCAATGAAGTTGGCAATACGCCGATTTGTTTATTGTTAGGTTATGATGCATTCAACCAATTAGCCACATGGCACCAACCTCTGAAATTAATTCAGCTCGCGCATATTGTCGTGGTGAATCGACACGACAATCTATCTCCAGAAAATGATTTCATCAAAGAATTGTTAACCCATGAAGTGAATGATCCCCAAAAACTCAAATCACACAGCGCGGGATTTGTTTATTTCACGAATAATACGCAACTCGATATTTCCGCAACCGAGATCCGCAAAATGTTTGCAGAAGACAAAAGTCCAAAATTTTTATTACCGGATTTGGTGTTGGATTATATTAAAAAAAATAATTTATATCATCCCGTCATTGCGAGCGCGTAGCGCGTGGCAATCCAGGAAAAATCTATGCGTGTCACCAAAAGTTTGCAAATAAAGATCTCGCCTGGATTGCCACGCGCTACGCGCTCGCAATGACGGGAATGCTACTCTCGCAATGAGGGAGGGTTATACAACCCCCACCGCAGCGGCATCAAAAGGTTTTTCTGGAGCAGCACCCTGCTCATAACAAAAATTTAAATAATCATCAACAGAATCATGAAATGCTTTTTTAAGCTCATCAACCGTATGCCCTTGAAAAGTAACTACGTCCAGTGCTAACAATACTTCACCGTGGAAAATATTTGCTTCATCATCAAATTCTGCTTTACCTACATAACCTTTATGTTCCATCATGGTATTATCCTTAAATAATTGGAATTATTGATTTTAAAAGAGTATGTTAATAAAAAAGGTGATTATAAGCAATACGAATTCAAAAACAAACTACGACTTCGCACTAGGGATGATAGGTATCACGGGAGGTGTTTGTTGGGTGCTTTGGGGTTGATTTGCGCCGGTTGCTGTTGAGTGCGTTGCGCCATGAGAAGTTAATAGCATGCTTTTTTGCTTTGCAGCAGCGGCAGGGTGTTTTGCGCCAGCAAATTTATAATTTAAGAAATCATACGGCGTACCACGAACAATACTTTTTGGCTTTTCAATCTGGTTAAAATATTTTAGTGCTGTGTTGCCTCTTTTATCCACTACATCCAGTCTTGCATGGTTGTGAATTAAAAAACGTGCTGTGGGATAAAGCTGTTTTTGGACCGCGATCATCAGTGCAGTTTGCCCCTTTTGATCCTGGGCATTAATATTTGACGTTTTAAGCGCATCAACAAGGTCTTCCCTTTTTGGGGGATGCTTTTCTGATGCTTTGTTGATGATGTTTATTAATTCTGAGTCTTGTGCTGGCATTTTGCGTACTCCTACTACCCCATCAATTCAGCATAACAAACACAGCGTTGTTTGTCATCTGATATACTCAAAATTTAGCTGTATAAGCCATTGATTTTTATTGATTTTATTGATGTGACTCATGACCAACGCTACAAAGATGTTATTTTTTAGTAAATTTTGCAAAAAAACCGGAGGTTGAAGAGTTAGCATTACCTGAGGTCGCACCTTGCCCTGCTGTAACACTGCTTTCTTGACGTTTTGCGTTGATATTTGCAGTGGCTGCGGTGGTTGTTGCAATTACCGCGCGCCTAGAAAACAAAGATAAAGACGAGGAAGCAGACGGCTTAGGTGCTGGTGGGTTTGACTGCCCCCTGGTGGTAATATCGTCTTCTAGGATGGCTTGTCCCAAACCGGTACGAGCCCCAGCAGTAGCAGCTTGGCTCGCTTCAAATGCCGCAAATGTTGTTTTTATTGAATGAAGCGTGGTGCCCGGCGTAAAATTATAAGATGCTCCACTAGATTGACGGACTTTTACATTGTTATTAAATAAATCCGCTGCAGTATTGCCTTGATTATCCATCAAATCAAGCCTAGCTTTCCCCTCAGTTATTAAAAAATTCGCTAATATATAATCTTCTTTTGCTACTGCAATCATCAGGGCAGTTTTACCACTGTCATCCTGCTCATTTATATTTTCGGTGTTAAATAAACCTTTCAACTGCTCACGGTCTGCTGAAGAAGTAGCTGATTGTTTAACAAACGCTTGTTTAACTGTATCTATAATGGTGGGCATTTTTTTCTCTCATTTAAAGTATCATTTTAACAAAAATACCGTGATTTGTCATTTAATTAACTTTCATTTTCAGCTATTAACTTATTGATTTTTAAGTATTTTATGAGTATGACTCATGACCAACCGCGGTATGCTAAGCTTCTAGAATTAACTTTAATGGGTATAAAATGGCTACGACCTCTTTTAACCAACAAATTGCGGCTGCCAGCAAACGTAATCAATCCCTGCTCTGTGTGGGACTTGACCCCGATATCAGCAAATTCCCGGAAAATGTCCTGCGCGAGGAGTACCCTATTTTTGCGTTTAACCGCGCGATTATTGAAAGTACGCATGATTTAGTGTGTGCGTATAAGCCGCAGATTGCGTTTTATGCGGCGCCGCGGGCGGAAGATCAACTGGAAATGACGATAGAATTTATCAAAGAACACTGCCCGCATATTCCAGTGATTTTGGATGCCAAGCGTGGGGATGTGGGGAGTACGGCCACGCAGTATGCGAGTGAGGCATTTTCGCGTTATTCAGCCGATGCGGTGACGGTGAATCCTTATTTAGGCCTGGATTCTATTCAACCGTTTTTAGATCATACCGATAAGGGTGTGATTATTTTATGTCATACCTCGAATAAGGGCGCAAAAGATATTCAGGAATTACACGTCAATGATATTTTTCTTTATGAAAAAATTGCCATGCTTGCTGCGCATGAGTGGAATTTTAATCAGAATATTGGTTTGGTGATCGGCGGTACCTATCCCCAGGCGCTGGCTAAAATCCGCGCGATTATTGGCGATATGTTATTACTGGTGCCCGGCGTTGGCGTACAAGGAGCGCAAATTGAGTCTGTTGTCACGCATGGTAAAACTGCGCAAGGTGGAGGCCTAATTATCAGCGCCTCACGTAGTATTTTGTACGCCAGCCACAAAGAAGATTTTGCCAAAGCCTCTCGCGTGGCTGCGCTGCACCTGCGTGATGAAATTAATCAATACCGATAAGGAATAATCATGATTGCAACACTTTTGACCATTTTGGCCGCGTTATTATTGTTTTATAATCGTGCGAGTTTAAAGGTGTTTACTTTGTCGGCATTCGTGTTATTTGGTGCTTTTGCTGTAGTCTATTCCCTTAAGATCCATGACATTATTTTTTATCTCACAATCATCATCGCAATTGCCCTATTCCTAAATATTACCGCGATCCGCGCCAATATTTTCTCACGATTTATTTTAAAAATATTTAAAAATCATATGCCGCATATTTCTGCCACCGAAAAAGCCGCGATTGAAGCGGGCGATATTTGGTGGGAAGCAGCACTATTTACCGGGATGCCCGATTATACCCATTTGCAAAATTATCCAAAACCCACATTATCAGCGAAAGAGCAGGCCTTTATTCAACATGAAGTATTAACACTTTGCAATATGATT
>CAZPAA010000194.1:0-4163 GCA_964584425.1 uncultured Gammaproteobacteria bacterium
CTTCTTCCGAAGGGAGAAGGTGCCGGAAGGGCGGATGAGGCGGATGAGGAGATACCACTTATGCTACATTGTTATGGGTCACAATTAAAAAACATCATCATGAAAAAACTACCCGAATTACAACAAACCTATTCCCACAGCACCTGGATAGACATTGATCTCTCGCGCTTTCAGGCAAATTTATTGGCGATACGCGAGGTGATAGGACCGCGGGTCAAATTATGTTTTCCGATTAAAGCGAATGCTTATGGCCATGGGATTGCCCGTATGGGACTCGCCGTGCAAGATTATGTCGATTATTTCGGCGTTTCTTGCTTGCAAGAAGGCATGCAGCTGCGCAAACTTGGGATTAAAAAACCGATTATTATGTTAGGCGCGGTAGATACCCAGCAAATGTTTGATGCGATTGCGCATGATATTGTGCTGACGATTTCATCCCATTATAAAGCAGAAAAAGCGAGTGAAGCGGCAAAATTATTAAATAAAACTGCCTCTATACATCTTGAAATTGAAACCGGCATGCATCGCACCGGCATGCGCGTTGAGACTGCGATGCAAGTAGTTGAGGAAATATTAACCGACCCCTATTTATCTCTTGAAGGCATCTATTCCCATTTTGCGACTGCCGATCGCCCAAATGATGCGAACACGGAACAGCAAATCCAAATTTTTGCGCAGTTTACCCAACCGTTAAAAGCACGCTTACCGCATTTGATCTGTCATTTAGCAAATTCTGATGGCGTTATTTTTTATCCTGACAGTTATTTTGATATGGTACGCCCTGGGATATTGTCCCTTGGTTATGTGAATCAAGCAGCGATGGCGCCCGAATTTAGCGATATCAAACCCTTTTTTTCCTTAAAATCACGGATATCATTTTTTAAAGTGGTGGGTAAAGATTGCGGGATCAGTTACGGTCATACCTATCATACCAAACAACAAACACGCATTGTGACCATACCGATTGGGTATGGCGATGGTTATCGCCGCGCATTGTCGAATAAAGGCTGTGTGTTGATCCGCGGGAAACGCTACCCCATCGCTGGTACGATTTGCATGGATCAATTTATGGTAGACATTGGGCAGGATGAAGCGTATGTGGGTGATGAAGTCACGCTGAT
Organism: uncultured Gammaproteobacteria bacterium; assembly: GCA_964584425.1. Taxonomy (GTDB): domain Bacteria; phylum Pseudomonadota; class Gammaproteobacteria; order JABCZS01; family JABCZS01; genus JABCZS01. The sequence goes on from CAZPAA010000194.1 coordinate 1,122, forward strand.
TGGCGGTGACGGTAATGAGTTTATCTCGATACATGAACTCGCTACACTCTGCGAGACCATACCCTATGAGATTTTATGCGGATTTAATACTCGGATTGTAAGGAAATATTACGAGGGGGTCCCCCTTTGAAAAAGGGGGTGCCCGTTAGGGCGGGGGATTTAAGATGTTTGATTACACAATAAAGCATTTTAAATCCCCCCTACCCCCCTTTTCCAAAGGGGGACTAATTCCAAAAGGGGATTTCAAGAAAGTATTTGATGAATTAATTTCACCGCCACGCTCGGCATGCTATAAACATCTGCAGTTTGACTGTAAATATCGGCTTTTTCGCGTAGGGTTTTTAATTTGTCTTCGGATAATAGTTCACTTAAAGCAGCGTTTAATTGTGGTTGTGAAAAAGGCTCTGGGAGTACAATGCCTGCTTGCGATTCTTTTACATAATGTGCATAACCGCAAACGCCGGTGGTTAATACGGGCAAACCTGCGACTAGTGCTTCCAGTAATACCGTTCCGGTGACTTCGTTATATGCAGGATGCAATAACAAATCTGCGCTCATTAATAATTCCGGGACGCGATCGCTGCTGCCTAAAAATTTTATTTGATCAATCAATTTAAGCCGTTTGATCAGTTTCTCATACGGTGCTAAATGATCTTGCCCCACTATCCATAATTGTACATGTTGACGCATAAATTCAGGCAAACTCGCAATCGCATTCAGCGCACGGTCAAGGCCTTTGGTTTTAAAGCTTGAGGCTAAAAATAATAAAACTTTTGTCTGTTGCGAAATACCTTGCTGCTGACGTAAAACATCTCGCTCACTTTTTGCTTTTGAAGCTACATTCCGATCTGGCGCTATGCCAGGCGGTAATACATGAAAGCGCTCACTTTGAGTGCCATAATACCTTGCAAAAATGGCTTGTTGATCGGGGTTAATTAAAAAAATATGGGTTTTTTGCGCAGATGAAAAAACCGCTTCTTCCAATTTTAAATAAATGCGATCGCGAGGCAGTTTAGAACGTAACCCTCGACTTTTATCTCGATAACAAGGATCTGCAGTGTAATAAATATCTAAGTCCGGCATTTTATTAAAACCAATCACACCATCGTAATCATGGTTTTTAATAAAATCTTGAACCAGACGTGAGAATTTTTCGCATCCTTGATGATTAGTCCAAGCACGCACAGGAAAACAATGCACAGTGATGCCTGGAATATGCGGGCCTTCCCACGTATGAGTAATAACCTCCACGGTATCGCCCGCGTCCATGCAGGCTTTTGCAATGCGCACGCAATCACGCTGCAAGCCGCCGTAGGGGAAATAACGAAATAGACAAAATAGTAGCTTCATAAACTCATTTATTGGTAAAATTATTATCCCCCTTTGAAAAAGGGGGTGCCCCCTAGGGCGGGGGATTTAGGATGTTTGATTTATACACAAAGATCTTAAATCCCCCTACCCCCTTTTTCAAAGGGGGATTATTAACTGAGAGTCAAATGACAACGATACATTATAGCGAAGTGAAAAAAAATCTGCTGCAAAAACCGCAAACCTGGCTTATCACCGGCGTTGCGGGATTTATCGGTGGGCATTTACTAAAAACCTTGCTTGAGTTACATCAGCACGTGGTTGGCCTTGATAATTTTGCCACCAGCACACCGGATCATTTAAAACGCACACTTGCGCAAATTCCTCCTGCGCTGCAAGCCAATTTCAAATTTATTGAGGGCGATATTCTATCTGCATCTTTATGCCAAGACCTCATGAATCAAGTAGATATCGTGTTACATCAAGCGGCGATTGCCAGCGTGCCGGTCTCGATGGAAAACCCGCGTTATGTGCATGATGTCAATACCCAAGGATTTTTAAATATCTTAATTGGGGCAAAAGAAGCTAGGGTAAAACGCCTGGTTTATTCTTCATCGTGCGCGGTTTATGGTAATTCACCCGAGATGCCAAAAACGGAAAAAAGCCCGCTCAACCCCCTTTCACCTTATGCTGCAACTAAAGCCAGTAATGAAATGTACGCAGGTGCTTTCTCAAATGCTTATGGTTTGGAAACTATCGGCCTTCGTTATTTCAACGTGTTTGGCCCACACCAAAATCCCGAAGGGCCTTATGCCGCGGTGATTCCACTGTGGATAAAAGCCATGCATGAAAATCAGCCGATTTGCATTTATGGCGATGGCAGCAGTTCACGTGATTTTTGTTATGTGGAAGATGTGGTGCAAGCGAATATTTTAGCCGCAATAACCCAGCAAGCTGATGCCTTAAATACCATTTATAATGTGGCATCCGGCACCCAAACTACCTTAAATCAACTGTGTGAAATGTTAAAGCAGAGCTTTAACAAGCCCAATCATCCTGTTGAATTTCTCCCGTATCGTGTCGGTGATATCCGCCACTCCTGGGCAAATATTGAAAAAATTAAATCATTACTTAATTATCAACCGACAAAGATTGCGGCGTCTCTCTTAACACCCGCGGCAATGCAAATTCCATATTCTCAATAGCGCCGGTAATTTCAACAACTTCATCAACGCCCCACTCTTTTAGGCGCGCAATAATTTGCTGCACTAAAACTTCGGGCGCGGATGCGCCTGCGGTCATACCAATATTCTGTTTATTTTCCAGCCAAGATTTTTGCAATAAATCCGGGGAATCTAATAAATAAGCCTTTGTGCCTAAATGTTCGGCCAATTCACGTAAGCGATTAGAATTAGAACTATTCTCTGAGCCCACCACCAAAATCACATCACTCATGCTTGCTAATTTACGCACAGCATCTTGACGATTTTGCGTTGCGTAACAAATATCATCGTGTTTTGGCCCTTGGATTTTAGGGAAGCGCTCATGCAATGCTTTAATAATCAATTGTGTTTCATCCACTGATAACGTGGTTTGTGTGACAAAATGTAAATGCTCAGGATCGCGCACATTGAGTGCCATTACATCATTTACACTTTCTACCAAGTAAACGCTGCCTTTAGCAGGGGGATAATGCCCCATGGTGCCGATCACTTCCGGGTGCCCCGCATGTCC
>CAZPAA010000195.1:0-3524 GCA_964584425.1 uncultured Gammaproteobacteria bacterium
AGGGCATTGGTAAAGCACCTACATCCCTTTATGGCGGCTGAATTGGGATCCGCATTTAATTTAGAACAGAGTCTGCAATATGGGCTGGTTCCCCTAGTGATAGAAAGTGCCTCAGTGATAGAAACATTACAAGCTTATATTCAATTGTATGTACAAGAAGAAGTCAAAGCCGAAGGCCTGGTGCGCAATATTGGGGATTTTTTACGATTTTTAGAGGTGGTGAGTTTTTCTCATGGCGGGCTGATCAATATCAGCAATATCGCGCGCGAATGTGCAGTTTCAAGAAAGTTGATTGAAGGTTATTTGACCGTGCTGCAAGATTTATTAATTAGCTATCATTTACCTGTTTTTGATATTCGCGCTAAACGTGAAACTGTACGACATGAAAAATTTTATTTTTTTGATGTGGGTGTTTATCGTTCATTGCGCATGACTTCGCTAAATGATCATGCATCAGAAATGAATGGCCCAGGTCTAGAAGGATTGATTTTACAACATTTACGCGCTTGGAATGACTATCAAGGATCCCCGTACAAATTATATTATTGGCGCACCCAACATGGCGTCGAGGTGGATTTTATTCTCTATGGGAAAAATAATTTATATGCTATTGAAGTGAAATGTGCAAAAATAGTTTATTCAAAAGATGTAAAATCATTAAGCGCATTCTGTGAAGATTTTCCCGAAGCTGTGCCTATTTTGTTATATCAAGGGCAAGATATCTTAAAGATCAATCAAGTGTTATGTGTTCCGGTTTATTTATTTTTACAGCAATTGATCCCGGGGCAGGAGTGGAGTTTTCTTTAACGGCATAACCCCAAGCTTGACAAAAAATCATTAACGATCAAATCATTTCGCATTTTTAAATCTTATATGATATTATCCTGCATTCCTTCCACAAAAGAAGTTATGGTATACTCACATGGATAATTCACTGCATATTCAAGGACAACACATGGGCCGTTATTTGGATCCCAAAGCAGATATTGTATTTAAGCGGGTCTTTCATGATCATCCGCATTTGCTGAAAAGTTTTTTGAATGCACTATTGCCACTACCCGATGATGGTCAAATTGTAGAGCTTACCTGCGTTTCACCCGAGCAAGTGCCGAAGATCCCAACAATGAAATCTACAATTGCCGATGTCTTTTGCAAAGACGCAAAAGGCCGTAGTTTTATTGTTGAAATGCAAATTAACTGGGTGGATTATTTTAAACAACGTTTATTATTCGAAGCAGGCACGGCTTATGTTCAACAATTAGAAAAGGGTGAAGACTATGACATGTTGCAACCTGTCTATGGTTTAGCGCTGATTAATACGGCATTTGATCCTTCTCCTGATCATTGGTATCACCATTATCAATTGGTGAACGTGAAAAAACCAACGCTTGAAACGATTAAAGATTTAGAACTGGTGTTTATTGAACTCCCAAAATTCCCCATCAATTCAAAAGATGAAAAATTACTGCGCATTTTATGGCTACGCTTTATGCGCGAAATCAACGACAAAACCAAAACCATATCCCCCGAATTACTCGCCGTCCCTGAAATTGAGCAAGCCGTAGAATTACTCGAAGAAGCAACCTATAATGAGGGCGAGCTGCTCTGGTATAACAAATATTGGGATACCATCAGCGTAGAAAAAACTATCCGCTCCGGCGCTTTTAAAGAAGGCGAAGTCAAAGGCAGAGAAGAAGGCAAAGCAGAAATTATCCGTCAAATGTTACGATCTAAATTACCTATCGAACAAATCATCAGTATCACCGGCATGAGTGAGGCTGAGATCCTTGATTTAAAAAAATGAGCATCATTGTTAATATTCAATTCCGAAGCCATCCACATCTTGCATCACAAATGCCATATTGAGACTCAAAATGGCATTTGTGATGCCATTTTGCAGCTAAATTTGATACCACCTAAGCTAATGTTTACACCGTTAACTATATTAACGTTCAGAACGTTATGTCTGAGATAACCTTTAAAATCATAATGTTACGAATATATCATACCAGCTGACTTTTTTTGCTCATCATTGCTAAGTTTTAGTTTTTAGATCATTTACTACAAAAATACCCATTTTGTGGTATTATTGTAGTAAATTATCTAAAAAGTATACTTTATGCAATCATTTCATCATTCAGACAGCCAAGGAAAGCGCCTACTCGACCAATTATTTGCTCGTGGTAAGCGCATATTCAATATGGATGACGCTAAAGCAGCCGCTGAATTAGAGAAAATTCCTAAAAACCAACTCAATAAAATATTATCTAATTTGGTCAAGCAGAGAAAAGCACTTCGGTTACGACGAGGGGTTTATGTGAGTATTGGTTTGTTGCCACAATATGAAGAACTTCACCCGTTTATTATCTCTACCTTTTTAATTCAACCTTCCGCAATTAGCCATTGGTCTGCTTTACACTTTCATGGCTTTACTGAACAAATACCAGAGATTATTACTGCTTCCACATACAAAAAAGTAGTGACACCTTCTATGAGGAATATCCCATTTCAACCCTTAACAATAAAACATGTATTAGAAATTGCTGGGCTTCGTTATGAATATATTACAATACAAAAAAAACATTTTTTTGGTCATGAAAGAATATGGTTTCATGAACATCTTTCTGCATTTATTACTGATAAAGAACGCACATTATTAGATGTTTTTATTTATTCTAAAATGTTTGGTGGCATGGGCGGTGCACTAGATATATTACAACAAAGTATGCATCAAATTAATCTAGAAAAATTAGTTTCATACATTATAAAATATCAAAAACCTACAGTAGCAAAACGGCTGGGATGGGCGCTTGAGTATTTTGGTGTATCTGAAAATTTTTTAAAACCACTATTAAAAATCCCCTTACATTATTATTGCCGACTTGACCCTCATGCACCAGCAAAAGGCCCCTGCGATAAACGCTGGATGATTCAGAATAATTTAATTAAGGAAATCAAATGAAGATTTTAAATCTTAGGATCAAAGAACAGGCGCAAATGAAAAATGTCCCTCAATATGTTATCGAAAGGGATTATGCGCTTAGCTATATATTGGCCGGTATCGCAGCTAATAAGGAGTTACAACCCACATTGATTTTTAAAGGCGGAACTGCTTTAAAAAAAATCTATTTTGGAGAATACCGATTCTCTGAAGACTTAGATTTTTCAACAAAAGACTCACCTAAAGAGGAAAATCTGAAAATTGCGCTATTCAATGCAGTTCAAATTTCTAATGAGCTTTTGAATCAATATGGCCCATTTAATGTAGATCTAAAACGTTATCATGAGCGTGAACCCCACCCTAACGGGCAAGAAGCATTTAACATTTTTGTAAAATTCCCATGGCAAAGAGAAGCGACACCTTGCCGAATAAAAGTGGAAATTACCCATGATGAACCTATTATTTTACCTCCTGAAAAAAGACCGATCATGCATCATTATGAAGAAAACTTGAATGCTTCTATTTTATGTTATCCTATTTAAGAAATTATTTCAAAAAAATTAATTTCTTTTTTGAAAACACA
>CAZPAA010000195.1:3534-4155 GCA_964584425.1 uncultured Gammaproteobacteria bacterium
TTATGATTTGTGGCGCATATGTAAACATTATGGCAATTATCTTAAAAAAGAAAAACTGATCAAAACACTAGATAAAAAATGTGAGCATCGTGGTGTAACATATAAAAGCATTGACGATTTTTTTACTCCTGAATTAGAAAAAGAAGCATACAAAAATTGGCAAAATATGTTAGGTAATTTAACACCAGGTTTACCAGAATGCGCTCATTTACTTTCAGAAACAAAATTACTTGTTATAAAAGCGATTTTTGATTCACTGTGACAAATTCAATTCTCGTACCGCATCTAGCACCGCTGCCGCGTGGCCGGTGACGGTTACTTTTCGCCATTCTTGATGGAGATGGCCTTTGGTGTCGAGTAAAAATGTGCTGCGGACTATGCCGTTGACGATTTTGCCGAACATGTTTTTTGGCCATAGAACGTCGAATTGCTTACAAAGTGATTCATCGTGATCTGAGACTAGATCAAACGGCAGATGATATTTAGCCCGGAAATTGTCGTGCGATTTGACGCTGTCGCGGGAGATGCCAAAAACCTCGGTGTTGGCCTTTTGGAACTCGGGGTAGAGCTTGGCAAAATCGCGACTTTCGTTGGTGCAGCCGGGGGTGTTGTCTTTCGGGT
>CAZPAA010000196.1:0-4152 GCA_964584425.1 uncultured Gammaproteobacteria bacterium
ATAAAATGGATTGCCAGGTGCAATTAATTCTCGACCTTATGACCATGCAAATAAATTCTCAGCGCTTGCCTCACTTTTCTCCGTTGGATTTGACAGCGGCATAATAATTGGATTTTCAACATGCTTAGACATTTCACGCACAAGCTTTTCGGTAAATGCGCCAGCTACCGCTGAGGTACCAATTAAAATGGTAGGTTTGATTTGTTCGACTACGGTTTCTAGGTCGATCTTGCCTTGATTCAAAGGCCAGTTGGCCACTTCTTGTGAATCGCGCGCGTAAACTTTTTGAAATGATTTTAAAGTGGGACTGTGATTGACGATTAAGCCATTACTGTCTAATAACCAAAAACATTTTGCAGCCTCGGCTTCTGATAAGCCTTGACGCTGCATTGCCGTTTTAATTTCGTTCGCAACGCCTACGCCAGCGGCACCTGCGCCATGGATCACAATACGTTGGTCTTTCAATGCTTGCTTGGTTTTTTTCACACCCGCTAAAATCGCAGCCAATACCACCGCACCGGTGCCTTGGACATCGTCATTGAACGTACAAAAATCATCTTTATAGCGATGTAAAATATGATGTGCAGGATCACGCCCAAAATCTTCCCAATGCAACATCACATCCGGGAAATATTTTTTAACCGTTTGCACGAACTGGTCAATAAATGCATCATATTCAGCGCCTCTTAAGCGCTCGTGCCGCCAGCCAACATAAAGCGGATCATCCAGCAATAATTGATTATCCGTACCCACATCTAACATGATGGGCAAAGTTTTACAGGGATTGATTCCACCACAAATGGTGTACACCATCAATTTTGCAATCGGAATATCCATCCCGCCCACACCTTGATCCCCAATACCTAACACCCCACTGCCATCGGTTGCAACAATTAAGTCAATCTCGGTATGGGTGCGATTCGCAATAATCGTATCCATATGTTCGCGATCAGGGTAGGAAATATATAAACCACGCGGTTTACGAAATTCACGACTGTATTGTTGCACCGCGGAGCCCACCGTAGGCGTATAAATAATGGGCATCATTTCCGGCAAATGATCGCTGATTAAGCGGTAAAACAACACTTCATTGCGCTCATGCAGACTGTATAAATAAATATGACGACTTAAATCGACGGTATAACGGCGATATTGTTCATATGCACGAATCACTTGTTGATCCAGTGTTTCAATGGAAGCGGGTAATTTCCCAAGTAAACCGAACTGCGTCCGCTCTTGCTCGGTAAAAGAAGTTCCTTTATTTAAGAATGATAAGCTCATCAGCGGCTTACCCGTTAATGAAGTTTCTATCCAAGCTTCATGATTTGCTAAATCTTGTTTGTATGAAAATAATGGGGGCATTTTTACTTTCCTGAAGTGAATCGTTTGAACTGCTGTGTTTTACCAATAAAGCCTATTTTACCCTCTACAAATAAAGTATTACCATCATCTGATAACCATACAGTTGCAGAGAAAAGACGTTTTTCTTCTATAGAAATACCATGCCCGTCCACCCATTTGTGACCTTTGGGTTTTAAATCCCATAACAGGGGCATATTCTTCAAGGGCTTATTGTTAAAATCTGCAGGGCAAGCGGTGCAGATTGTGGGCGCGGCTTCACCCGGCTTTGGATATGCTTCAACAATATAAGCATTTAATTGATTCTGATTGTCTAGGGTGACATTAATTTTTGCCGAAGGCATATCGGTATTTTTATAAAAACTCAACCATTCACCAGCGGGACTTGGTGCAGCAAATGCAGGTGAGATAAAGGAAAGTAATAATAAAACTGCGGATAAATATTTCATTTCACCACCTTTAGATTGGGCTTACCTTTGCGTTGCGTCGTTTTGCCTGAAGTTTGACCCTCGGGGGGTTGTTCTTCCTCTTCTTCGCTAAAGAACATGCCACGGCCATTTTCGCTTGCATAAATCGCAAGTACTGCGGATATGGGCACATAAATATCTAAGATACCTTCATTGAAACGCGCACTAAAACTAACTGCATCGTTGGTGATCAGCAACTCTTCAATCGCATTCGGCCCTACGTTTAACACAATCCGTCCTTCTCTGACATAATGCAACGGCACACTCACATTGTTAAGCTCTGCATTTACCAATAGGTGTGGGGTAAAATTATTGTCCACAATCCATTCATATAATGCACGAATTAAATAAGGACGACTTGAGGTCATCATTTTATTTCTCCATCATTGTAACCGAGGGAACTGCCGTTCCTTGGCCGATAAGCTCAATACAAAACCTTCATGAGCGAACATTCGCTCGGCATATTTTACTATCGGTTTAGCCTGTGCGGGTAATATAACGTCAAGCATAGGTAAACGCCACAATAAAACACTTAATGCACCATCCACCAGCGTATAAGTCTCATTCAAAAAAAACGGTTGCTCGGCAAATACTGCTGCGACACTGGTCAAACCATCAGATAACAATTTTATCTGCGCCGTTTTATACGCACTGTTATCCGTGCTTAAAATACTTTCCGCCAATGAGATCCAGTCATGAAAAATACGATAACACAATAATTTTATTCTTGCCCTTGCCGCAGGATGTGCAGGCAATAAACCCGGCACAGGGAAACGTTCTTCAAGATACTCAACTATCGTTCGCGTTTCATAAAGCACCACATCGCGATCGATCAGTAATGGAATACGCTGATAAGGACTCAGATGTAAAACATCTTCAGGCAACGCCTGCAGACTGACATCGATAATATTTACCGGAATACCTTTTTGCGCAAGAACTAAGCGACAATAGTGACTCTCTATGCCAAGCGGATCAGAATATAAGGTCACATTCAACACTATTTAATATTTTTCCAATATTCACGTTTTAATAGGTAAGCAAATACTAAAAGTATTAACAAGAAAAATATTACCATCGTGCCAATATGTTCACGCTTGAGTTTAACTGGGTCGCCCACGTAGGTCATAAAGTTGACAATATCATACACAACTTTTTCAAACTCTTGCGGTGTCAGCTCGCCTGCTTTGCCGAGTTCCATCCCGATAATTGTTTTATGCGAGATGGTTTTGCCATTGACATCGATTTTCTCGGTTTTATAGACAGGCTGTTGTTCGCCTTGTAAATTGAGTAATACATTAGGCATCGCAACATCTGGGAATAATGCATTATTTACACCCCAAGTCTTACTGTGATCTACATAAAAAGATAAGAGATAATTATAAATCCACTTACTGCCACGGTATCTTGAAGTGAGTGACAAATCCGGTGGGGTTACGCCAAACCAATGCCGAGATTCTTCAGGTCGCATAGCCACTAGAATTTGATCCCCAATTTGATCGGAAGTAAACATCAAATTGGCTTTAACAATGTCGGTTAATACTTCACCCTTGTCATCGGTCATGCCGATATCTTTAGCCATGCGATCATAACGCATATATTGCAAGCTATGACATCCGCTACAAAAGTTCATATAGTATTTGGCGCCGCGTTGTAAAGAGGCTTGATCGGTTGGGTCCATTTTGGGCATGTCAAATAATAAAGTTGCGGGCCCTGCAGAAAATGTGGGTGGTGCGGCACACAAGATTCCCAGACCTAATAGAATTAATACACCCTTCGCTAGTAAAGATAGGAAATTCCCGTCATTGCGAGCTAAGCTGCGCAATCCAGGTTCAATACAAGGTATTTTAGCCAACCTGGATTGCTTCGCTACGCTCGCAATGACAGGCATCCATTGTTTAAAATTTGTCATCACCGCACCCTCTCTGGCACTGGTTTAGTTTTGTCATAGTACGTATAAAAAGGCATTAAGATAAAGAACAAGAAATACGTCGCAGTAAAGATACGCGCTAATAAAGTCTTTGCTTCACTTGGTGCTTGCGTACCTAAATATGCCAGGACAATAAAGCTAATCACAAAAATCGTAATCGCAATCTTAAAATAGATACCCCGATAGCGTATCGATTTAACTTTTGAGCGATCAAGCCAAGGGATCACGAATAAAAATGCAATAGACGCACCCATCGCCACAACTCCACCCAATTTATCAGGCACTGCGCGCAGTACTGAATAAAATGGAGTCATATACCAAACCGGTGCCACATGCTCTGGGGTTTTTAGCCAATCGGCAGGGGTAAAGTTGGGATATTCAATGAAAAACCCACCCATT
>CAZPAA010000197.1:0-4133 GCA_964584425.1 uncultured Gammaproteobacteria bacterium
CCACCCGTTTGGAACCATTCTCAGTGGGAAGAGTTTTGCACTTTTATTAAGAGATGTAAGATCTTAATCCCCCTTTGTAAAGGGGGTGCCCGTTTCGGGCGGGGGATTTTGCGATCGTGGTAGTACAACAAAGCATTTTTAAATCCCCCTACCCCCCTTTACAAAGGGGGATCCTCTAGAGAGATTAATTTAAATATCAAGATAAAATAATATCTGGATAAATTGCAAAACTCTTTCCACTGAGTTTGTTCCAAACGGGTGGCCGGAGGTTTTGTTTTGGGGCGCATGCCCCAAAACAAAACCTCCGGACGGGAGCCCGTTTGGACGGTACGCCCGATAGAGTTTTGCCTCTACGTCACACGGTAATCCGCCGAATCACAAATGCGAAGATAACTTCAATAAAGCCTCCCTCAACGGCGCATACTGAATTTTCTCAGCAATTTGCGCAAGTAACGCCCGAGCATTTTTCGAGTAAGGTTCACGTTTAAATTTAGGTTTGGCCTCAGTCTTGGAGACTTTTTCTACCGGCTTAATTTGTTGCTTAATCGACGCTAAACTTGCAAATTCTGGATGTTTTCTGATCTCACTTAATAAAGTTGGGGTATAATAGCGCAGCAAGGTTGCTGTGCTACTATTAGAGACTTCTAATAATAGGCAGTGCTGAATAAAAGAAACTGCGTAGGTGTGTTCGCCAAGCTCCGGTGGTAAGATCTCCTTCAGCAACACTTGGATTTTTTTTAGGCGCAAGACTTGCGCGGTGAGTGAGGATAATTCACCTTGTTGTAATAATTGGCCAATCGAATGATTCATATCATCATGATACACAGTAAAAGATAGGAAGACAAAATTCATGGGTATTTCACAAATCTTTAAAAAGTTATTTTCTATTCCGCATGAACGTGAGTTGAAGCGCTTGCGGCAAGTTGTTGAAAAAATAAATGCACTTGAAGAAAAAATGCAGACCTTCTCGGATGAAGCACTGCGCGCGCAAACCGAACATTTCCGCACGCGCTACAGTCAAGGCGACACCTTAGAAAAAATATTACCAGAAGCGTTTGCGCTGGTGCGTGAGGCGGCCAAACGTACGCTGAATATGCGTCATTTTGATGTGCAATTAATGGGCGGTATGGTATTGCATGAAGGTAAAATTGCGGAAATGCACACCGGTGAAGGTAAAACCTTGGTCGCGACCCTACCTGCGTATTTAAATGCATTGAGCGGTAAAGGCGTGCATGTGGTCACCGTCAACCCCTATTTGGCGTCACGCGATTCGAAATGGATGGGGCCGATTTTTGAATTTTTAGGCTTAAGTGTTGGCGTGAGTATTCCGGGTATGAGCGTTGCTGAAAAAAAACAAGCCTATGCAGCTGATATCACTTATGCGACGAATAATGAATTAGGCTTTGATTACTTACGCGATAATATGGCGTTTAGTTTGAATGAAAAAGTTCAACGCGATTTGCATTTTGTGATCATCGATGAAGTAGACTCGGTATTAATTGATGAAGCGCGCACGCCGCTTGTGATCTCAGGCCGTGTTCAAGACAGCATCGAACTTTACGGCAAAATTAATCAAATTGCCCCCACACTTCAAGTCGAAGCCGATTATGTGCTGGATGAAAAATCTAAACAAGTACACCTCACAGAAAATGGTCAAGCACGCGTTGAAGAATTACTCCATGATGCTGGATTATTATTGGAAGGGGATAATTTATACAATCCCAGCCATTTAATGTTATTGCACCATATTCATGCAGCTTTGCGCGCGCATTCGCTGTTTCATCGCGATGTACAATATATGGTGAAAGAAGACTCTGTCGTGATTATTGATGAACACAGCGGACGTGCAATGCCAGGCCGACGTTGGTCCGATGGTTTACACCAAGCCATTGAAGCCAAAGAGGGGCTGGTTGTACAAAATGAAAGTCAAACTTTGGCTTCAATCACTTTCCAAAATTATTTCAGACAATATGAAAAATTAGCGGGTATGACCGGTACTGCTGCAACGGAAGCGCAAGAATTTAGAATTATTTATGGTTTACTGGTTGTGCCGATTCCAACCCATCAATTAAATGTTCGCAACGATGCACCCGATCTGATTTTTGCTACAACGACAGATAAATTTAACGCGATTGTTGCAGACATTCAGACAAGACGCGCAAAACATCAACCGGTGATGGTGGGTACCACCTCGATTGAAAATTCTGAAATTCTCTCGAAATTATTAGACAAATTAAAAATTCCTCACCAAGTTTTAAATGCCAAACATCATGAAAAAGAAGCACAAATTATCGCCAAGGCCGGTGAAGCCGGCGCGGTGACCATTGCTACCAATATGGCGGGTCGTGGAACGGACATCGTGTTAGGCGGCGATATTGTGCTAAAAGCCGGTGGCTTACACGTGATAGGCTCAGAGCGTCACGAAGCACGTCGCATTGATAATCAACTGCGTGGTCGCTGCGGGCGTCAAGGCGATCCGGGTTCTACTCAATTTTATTTATCACTTGAAGATAATTTAATGCGTATTTTTGCCAGTGATCGCATGAAACTCATCATGAATAAACTAGGATTACAAGGCAATCAATCGATTGAAAGTCCGATGGTCAGCCGCGCGATTGAAAATGCACAACGTAAAGTCGAAGCGCACAACTTTGATATTCGTAAGCAATTACTAGAATTCGACGATGTTGCGAACGATCAACGTCGCGTGATTTATGCAAAACGCAGTGAACTCATGAAGCGTGATGATGTTACCGATATCATTGAAGATATCCGCTATGAAGTTTATACCCAATTGGTATTAAGATACTTACCGCTGGACAGTATTCAAGAGCAGTGGGACATCTTGGGATTAACCGAAGAATTACGCGGAGAATTTGGCCAAGATTTACCCATACAAGCCTGGATCGATGAAGAAAATGTTCTACATCCCGAAAAATTGGCCGATCAAATTATTGCCGCGGTTAAAGCAGCATATGCAGAAAAAATCACTGGGCTAGAAGAAACCGTTATCCACCGTTTTGAAAAATCATTATTGTTGCAAATTTTAGACAGCCATTGGAAAGATCACCTCGCCGCCATGGATTATTTACGCCGCAGCGTGAGCCTACGCGGCTATGCGAATAAAGATCCCAAGCAAGAATACAAGCGCGAGGCATTCTTATTATTTTCTTCGATGTTAGATGCTTTCAACGAAGAAGCCTGCCAGGCCCTCGCTAAATTTAAAGTCAAAAATGCAGAAGACATTGATGCGCTTGAAGCTAAGCGACGCGAGCAAGCGGCGGTTGCTGATGTGAAGCTCGAGCATGCCAGCGCACCTACTGCAGAAGAAGATGAAATAGAAGCCTTAACCCCAAAAACCGTTGTGCGCGAGCGTAAAATCGGGCGTAACGATCCTTGTTACTGCGGCTCTGGGAAAAAATATAAAATGTGTCATGGTAAGATTTAGCTTTTCATGGTAGGATTCTGGTCTTAAAAATCGTTTAAGGATAAATGATGAAGAAAATAATTTTAGCTAGCCTAATCAGTTCCATTCTATTTGTAAAAGCCTACGCCTATGAAGATTATGCATTCTATGCAGGGATTGATGCGACGGCAACATTTTGGGATCTTACTGCAGATACGGATTTTATTTCTGGATTTACCCCTCTTGATCACAATATGGATCATGATGATTGGGACTATAGCGCGATGGGTCGCTTGGGTGCTTATCTCACTTTTGGTGAAGAGGATCGCTGGCTGAGCGCGCTGGAATTTATTGGCGAGCCGCATGATGTTTCTTTTAATGATATTAGCGCACCCCAGGCGCCATTATTACACCAAAAAGCTGAAATCACCTATACACTGGGTGGCCAATTTAAACAGGGTTATATATTTGATGAAGATATTTTAACGTTTATCACGGCAGGATTAGTGTATACGCAATATAAAATTACAACCACTGCTCGATATTCTAATTCTTCTAATCAAACAGTTTTTGTGTCTGAAACCGACAAAGTTTATGTCCCCGGATTTCGTTTGGGCGCGGGGGGCGAATTCTTAATCAACGAAAATCTTGGCCTGACTGCTCAAGCTGCATACACCTGGTATGAAAAGGATATCTCATTAAAAGGCCAGCCATTAAAGGGACAGCA
>CAZPAA010000198.1:0-4129 GCA_964584425.1 uncultured Gammaproteobacteria bacterium
CACCTCGTCACCTTTGGCAAGCAACAGGCGGACTTTGGTCGTGGGTGGATCCTCCAGGAAGAACATCGGACCTCGCACTTCTTGCTCTCCTGCCAACTCGAGCCACTGCGAGGCCTCCTCCACCTCGTTCTGTAACAACGCCAATCGCCCACAGAAAGCAAATGCTACCTGTAGCTCGGATAGAGAGTGCTGCTCCTGCGCCACTATAAAAAGCATTGCGATCGGCATTAGAATTTCTGTCAGGATCAAGATGAATAGACAATAAAATTTTTCTGATCTCACTTTTGGGTAATAATGCATAATGAATGATTCCTCTACCCTGGGGATCTTTTATATTCGTATTTGCACCGGCTTTAATCAGTAATTCAACCATTTTTGTTTGCCCTAATGCGCAGGCATAATGGAGTGCACTTCTCCCTTCATTGTCTTGTAAATCGATACTTGATGCGCCATCTTTTAGAAGCTCTTGCACAATTTCTAAGCTCATCATTTTTGCAGCGATAATTAACGGGGACTTCCCTTCGTTGTCTTTTGTCTGATAATCAATTTTGATTGCTGCATATTGCCGATTGAGCCTAATTAAATCGATACAATCATCAAAATTCTCGTTCGCGATCATGACATGTAATGCCGTGCCATGATCATAAATTTTTTCGCAATAATTAATATTGGCGCCATGCTGAAACAAAAAAGTAAACCATTCTTTTTTGTTACTTCTTAATAGTACGGCGTTTAACACCGTTGAATAATGATAATGAATATTAATATCAGCACCTGCAGAAACTAATGCTTTTATTTGATCTAATGACCCTTGAAGTGTGACGAAGAAATGCGAATAATCAGCCCCTTTAGCAATAAAATGCTTAAGTAATTGCTGTTGCTTTGATGTAGGCAGCGATAGATTAAAAATATATTCAATGATATTTTCTTTAAGCCCTGGGGTTAAAGTCGATAAGTCGTATCCCTGAAGATTCGTTAAATCACATTGACTCACCTGCGAAAAAAATTCAGGATGCGCTTTTTTTGCTGCATCAATGGTTGAAAATTCTCGCATTGACTTAGCTATGGGTACTTTAATAGGCAATAAAGTATTTTCGTCAACGACTAGATAAGGGTTAAACAGCTCCCCCACATAATAGGCTTGTTGGTAATACGCCGCTGTATCTGGGATATAAATTTCATTCGGTTTTTTTGTTTGTTGATACCAGAAATCTTGAATCAGCTGCATTAACTCTTGCACTAATTCCTGATGAGTGTGATATATGCTTTTTAAAAAAATATTGCACTGTGTAATATTCCTGGCGTCTTCATAACATAATGGCCTGATGAGAAAAGCCCCATTGACACTAAACCCTGGGGATCGGATTATCATCACAATCCCTGCAGGAAGTTCACCCTTATTTGTGCGTAATACTATAGAAATACTAAGGGATAAACCCGGCTCGGTTTCATACCAGAATTCGTGATCTTTTGTTAAGATGCGTTTAAAAAAATGCATGATTTTTTTTTAAATTTTTCCGGATTAAATGTTAAGTTATTTTACAAGATAATTCTTAAGTGGATATTATCTACAAAACTTACGAAAAACTCACCTGCGGGGGTGTTTTTTGGCGATTTTGCGACAGCCATGAGCAAAAAAATACCCCTGCAGATGAGTTTTTCGTAAGTCTTAATCTAATTAAATCAGTGGGTTAAATAGTTTCTAGCGCTCACCCTATTCTTCATATAAACTCATGAGCATGAAATCACCCGAGCAACATCTAAGCCACCGCGCGGAGCTTTGTAAAGCTAAACGCATCGTTGTCAAAATTGGCACCCATGTTTTAATCAATAAACAAGGCGGGCCGAATGTGAAAAGAATTGCAGCGCTTGTTAAGCAACTGGGCGCATTGCATGAACATCATGAGGTCATTTTAGTTTCCTCCGGTGCGATTGGGACTGGGCTGAATACCTTAGGCTTAAAACATCGTCCTACCAATTTACCTGCATTGCAAATGGCTGCTGCGATTGGGCAGACCCGGCTGCAAGTGATTTATCAAAAACATTTTGCCCACCATGGCATTACCACCAGTCAGGTATTACTCACCCATGATGATTTAAAAAATCGCGTGCGACATTTAAACGCACGCAATACGCTACATGCTTTGCTTTCGCACAAAATCATTCCGATCATTAATGAAAATGACGTGGTATCGGTGGATGAAATTAAATTTGGCGATAATGATATTTTATCATCGTTAGTGGCAGCGCTAGTTAATGCAGATCTATTGGTTTTATTAACGACGCCCAATGGCGTGCAAGAACCCATCAGTGCACATCGCATGCGGCGTATCCCTTATATTGAAGAAGTCACGCAAAAAACCTTTAGTCTTGTGCAGCCGAAAAAAAATGCGCTGTCAACGGGTGGCATGCAAACCAAACTGATTGCTGCTCAAAATGCGAATCGCATCGGTGCGCTCACCGTGGTTGCTTCAGGAAAAGAAAAGGACATCCTTAAAAAAATTATTGAAGGCGAAGATGTCGGCACATTAATTGGCCATAAAGGCGACAAGCATCATATTAAAGAGAAACGTAAACAATGGATTGCGTTTTTTCACAAATCCCAGGGTGATATTGTCATTAATGATTGTGCGGTAGATGTATTACGGCACCAGGGCAAAAGTTTATTACCCATTGGCATCACTAAAGTCATTGGGGAATTTCTGCAAGGCGCGTTAGTAAACGTCCTGGACGAGCATCATCATTTGATCGCCAAAGGATTTAGCCATTATTCCAGCGAAGATATCAAAAAAATTCAAGGTAAAAAAACCACAGAAATTATTGAAGTACTAGGACATAAAGATTTTGATGAAGTAATACATCGTAAAAATATGGTTTTACATAATGATGAGGATGATGAATGAATATTGAACAACATATCCGCACCTTGGGCGAGCGTGCTAAAAGTGCAAGCACGCATTTAGCATCCATCACAACGGATGAGAAAAATGCAATCCTACAAGCGATGGCAAATGCGTTGCATGAACATCGCGCGATCATCAAGCAAGAAAATCAAAAAGATTTAGCCAATGCCAAGGCTGCGCAACTTTCCAATGCGATTATTGATCGCTTATTATTGGATGATGTTCGCATCGATAATATCATTGCCAGCATACGGCGCATTGCGATGTTACAAGATCCCGTTGGCAAAACTTTGCATGCGCATGAAAAAACCAATGGTTTATTGATTAAAAAAATAAGAACGCCCATCGGTGTGATTGCAGTCATTTATGAATCTCGCCCGAATGTGACTGCGGATGTCGCAGCCCTGTGCTTAAAAACCAGTAATGCGGTCATTTTACGCGGTGGTAAAGAAGCGCTGCATTCCAACCAAGCGATTTTAGAGGTTTTACTTGCGGCGGGTTATAAAGCCAGAATGCCGGAGCATGCTTTGCAACTGCTTGCGATTCCTGAACACGAAGCGGTAAAGATGCTTTTACAAATGCCAGAATATATTGATTTAGCGATCCCAAGAGGGGGTAGCAGTCTTATCAATATGGTGATTGAACATGCGCGCGTACCGGTGATTAAGCATGATAAAGGAATTTGTCATACCTATGTTGATAAAGATGCAGATGTAGAGATGGCGCTATCCATCTGTGAAAATGCAAAATGCCAGCGGCCGGGTGTGTGTAATGCGATGGAATCTTTATTGGTGCATGAAGCGATTGCGCCACGATTCTTGCCGCAATTAGATACGTTGATGCAAAATAATAAAGTATTTCTCAAAGGCGATGCTGCTGTGCGCCATATTCTTCCACATATTGAACTTGCAACCGATGAAGATTGGCATACTGAATATCAAGATTTAATTCTCTCTATTAGAATGGTAAAAGACGTACAGGCCGCGATTAATCATATTAATTTTTATGGTTCGCATCACTCTGATGCGATTATCACTGAAGATGTGTTCGCGCAACAATTATTTACTTCAACCGTTGATTCCGCTGCCGTTTACGTGAATGCATCAACCCGCTTTACCGATGGCGCTGAATTTGGTATGGGGGCCGAAATAGGCATTAGCACCGATAAACTCCACGCACGCGGGCCCATGGGGCTAGAGGAATTGAACACGTATAAATACGTAATT
>CAZPAA010000199.1:0-4095 GCA_964584425.1 uncultured Gammaproteobacteria bacterium
ATATACAGGTTCACGAACATGGGCACGAAATCGCGGCATGACCTCCCGCATAAAAAATCCGTGCACACGCATGGCAATATCCATCAGCGTCCAGCAAATAAAAATAAGGACCAAGGGCGTGATTGCGAATAATGAAATAGATTCCACCGACCCCAACGATGTTAATTCATTCACAATCCATTTTATAAAATACGCAAATAATGCTTCATTGGTGGCCCATATCAGCGAAAGAAATATAATCGCTAAAAACCAGTAACGAAACGGCTTGGCAAAATGTAAAACAAACCCAAAAGCAGTCCGCGGCAGCATAAGGCACCTAAAATTTTCAAAAAGGGGAGTGATTATATCATATCTAATTCGTTTATTAAAGGGGGCAAATCCGCGCTGTTTTATTTACTAAGCGATTGGTTCGATGTTATGGTCATTTCTTGCAATAAAGGTGTATTGAGCGAAGATAACGCGCGATAGCTGTGTAAAGGTTGACTCGGAAACTCACTTTCTTGAATATCAATAACAATATCATCCGCCTCACTCGCCACCCCTGCAGCTTTAAGTAATTTCGCTAATAGCTCGCCAAGCACGGACTCAGGTATTTGTTTAGCAGCAGAAAATCCATCTAATAAACCATTATAATCGGCCAGCTGTGATTTTGCTGCGGCAATGATTTCATCCGCCTTTGGCGCTGTGGGATTATCTGCAAGCGTTGCAAGATGCGCTAACATTTGTGCGCGTTCATGCTCATTGCATGTGGGTAATAATAAATTCAATAATTGATCTAAACTTGTGACAGAATCTTTGGGCATTGGCGGTGGTTCATATTTTCCCATGCAATATTCCAATAGCGATAAAGGGCTTTTAAAGCATAATTTTAAACTCTCAAACAAAAGACATGCAAACAGATCTGAGAAAATTTCTCTTTTTGCACAACACAAAGAAAAAAGAATAAAAACGCTAAAAAGACCCGTATGAAAAATCAGAATCATGTAATAGTAGGTATCATATTTATTGCAAGTATTATATTTATTGGAAAAGTCTGCGCAGGCCGTCGTATTGCCTTGACAGCTACATTCAAAATAATCGTCTACGCAATCATAGATTTTCTTCCCGCACACATCGACGCCCCGAATTAGGCCGAGCAATTTCTGCGCTTTTTGATGATAATCTACAGCGATATAAGTACCAAAGCCCCATAGACCTGCCATAGACAATTGCATAAATCTTTTAAGCATGTGCAGGCTATAACTTGTGTGTTTATCCCAAAAATTAAGATAGGTCGTGACGTTATAACGAACGATATCATTTCTTTTGTGTTCTTCAATTAGGTTTTTTATCATGTGTTGATTGAGTACTAGCGCGGTGAGTATTTTTTCTAGCATTTTATGCTGCGAAGGCAAAGCCATATTTCTATTGTTATCATCGCGATAAATCTGCATCGACATATCCACATATTGTCTTTTTTTAAGGTATATTTTTTTATATTCTATTAACAGCGCATCGAATAAAGCTTGCCAATAAGCTGAATTTATTTCTAAAATGCCGGGCGGGGCGCTGGAGCTTGATGATGCACTGGATAATTGCTCATGCTGCGATTTTTTAAACGACGTGCCGTCAGTCAAGGGAGATAATGTGGAACTATCCCTTGGAAATAATTGCAGATGTTCTTGCTGAATTTCTGCTTGGGTTAATTTTGAGAACAAAGGAGCCCCAAATCGATAAAGTAATTTTTTCATCGGGCTGCATTCTGGATCTAATACCAAATCATAAAGAGACATTTTTGAATCTCTTCGCGCAGAAAATAATTCATTAAATAAGGTTCTTTTTATTTCATCAGGATAAGAGGCGATTTGGTTACTGGAAAAAGCATAAGAGATTTTCCTTAATAAATAGGCTGCCATCATCACATTATTCTCTTTGACCGCAAGCTCTAATGCCTTGCCATGCTGGGCGGTGATTAATTCAATATTCTCATCTAACGCAAGATCCATAATCTCCCGCAGAAAATCAAATACATTTGGATCTTGCAGGTATTTTGCTAAATATTGAATAAAATTGAGGCCCTCATGGTCGCGAAACAATTTATTGAATTTACTTTTTTTATCAGGGTGAGGTTCCGGTCCAGGCTGCGATACAGATGCGCCGTTATTTGCAGACATAAAATTATAAAATTTTTCTGCCAGCGCGCGCATCATGGGAGTGTTATTATTTTTAATCGCGAGTAATAATGCATCTGCATGACGATCAACTATAAAATCAAGATCATTCCCCAGTGCATGTTGAATGATTTTCTCCAAAGGCGTAAATTCACTTTCTTTAGTCAAATACTCACACAGCAGCGAAATAAAATTCATGCCTTCTTGTGTTGTGCATGTTAATATTTGTTTTGAAAATTCATTGTTACTCAAAATACCCTGCTCTGCCAGCGTAATGAAAGTAAATGATTTTTTCTGGACACAAAAACTGATAAAATAATTTCCTCTGCTCTCTGGAAATTTTCTAAACAGAATGCAAAGCGTACCTACAGTCAAGCCTAGATGTTTTTGCTCTAAATTCAGGGCGCGCGCATAAGTATCTTGATCATTTTTTTCAACGAGATCAATTAAGCCATTTGTGGAAATTAAATGGTTGTCCCCAAACATAAGCCTTCTACCTTTTCTTTACTGTTTCTGTCATCACAATCCATCATGCCAATGGAGACTAAATACGCCTTCATGATTAAAACTATTTTTGGCCTCATTGCTTCATCTTTAATTTCGGCGCTTAATAATACGAGGATTTCTGCATTGTTTTGCAACTCCTCAATTCTATTCACTAGGGCAGAGTGTCGCGCCATCATATAGGATGCGAAGATTTTATAAAAATCGGCTAGCTTTGAATTTTTTAATGTTTGAATTGTGTCGTACTGGGTGTTTTTAATAAAATCAATAATGTCGTTTTCACCGTTGGCCTTAACAAAAGCGATGATTGTGGCGATTTTACTGGCTTTTCGAAAAAATTTTTCATCGGCCCAATCTGCCAGTTCAGTTGAGCCTTCCATACAAAGATCATTATGATGATCAAAAAATTCTCGCAAAGTGCCGGGAGCCGTACTTTCATGCGCCTGCGCATTTTTAAAAATGCCTACGTATTGAATAATGGCATTGGCAATGCCACTGTGCATCATTTCAATTTTGCTAACTTCAAAAACGACTTTTTTAGTCTTCGGATCTAACTTTTTAAATTTTTTATAATTGTTATGATGGTATAATTTTGCATTGATTATTTGCTCGGTCGCAGTCCTTGTATCACCTTCATCGCTGTATTTTGTGTTTAATAATTGACAAAATGTTTGGTAACGTCCGATGAAGTCTAGCGCCCTCTTATACCCCGAGTCTTTATTCCGTGCACTTGTTGTTTTTTCATAAGCTTTATCTAAGGCGTCTAATATTTCTTTAAAATATTGTTCATGCGATGCAAAAAAATCTCGATAAGATTTTTCTTTGATGTATTGTTCTTCTGAAATAAAAAATTGTTGAATTTCTGCGGTGTATTGATCGTAGGCTTTCAGTGAATTTTTGATTTCCTCTAATTGCATTAACAGGGCGCCCATGGAATCGACGGCGTTTGTAAAAGAATAGGTGTGTGTCGTACGTGCAATTTGTGTTTCGAAAATTTCATCAAGCTTCGTCAAAGATGCACGTAAAGCCCTTTGCGCTATCGCGCTTTGCCCAATTTCAATCAGCGTCATGCGCTCTTTATTGTTATTGATTTGCTGGTGAATTTTATTTAGATTTTCCTGCACCAATAAAAATTCGCGTTTTGCAGGTATATAGGTGTCAAAGTCAGGTATATTTTTTTGCGTATTCCTCCATTGGCTGACAACCATTCCTCCAGCTATCGTCCCCATTTCAATATCTCTGCCAGATTCTATCTGACTGATGGGGCCCAACCGTTGGATAAGATGTTCAAACAATGCCAAAAAATCAGACTTTCTCATGGTGCTGCTTTTGTTCAGTTATTTAAGCGGATAGTACAGAACTTACGAAAAACTCACCTGCGGGGGTTTTTTTGGCGATTTTGCGACAGCCATGAGCAAAAAAACACCCCCGCAGGTGAGTT
>CAZPAA010000200.1:0-4085 GCA_964584425.1 uncultured Gammaproteobacteria bacterium
ATTTAAAGATCTTTCTGTATAACAAGAAATTTCAAATCCCCCGCCCTCTACGAGGGCACCCCCTTTTTCAAAGGGGGATGTTCTTATGCAAAAAAGGAGTTCAAAAATGCAAAAATTAATCTCTATCAATCCAGCCAATAACACCATTGTCGGCGAAGTGCCTGTCACTTCCAAAGATGACACCATCGCAGCTGTTGCCAGTGCCCACCAAGCAAAAAAATCCTGGAAAATGCTAGGCGCTTTAAAACGTGCAAAATTTTTTCAACCACTTAAATCGCTAATCAATCAGCATGCAACTGAAATTGCAAAATTAATCTCGCAAGAAATGGGCAAACCCATCAAACAATCTGAAGGCGAAATTAAATGGGCGCTACAATACCTTGAAGATTTTATCGAAAATGGACCAAAATATTTAGCCAGTGAAACAACAGTTGAAAATTCTTCCACACGTCATCAAATCATTTATGAACCCTATGGCGTCGCTGCATGCATCACACCTTGGAATTTTCCATTTAGTAATTTTATCGTCAATGTTATTCCATTATTAATCGCAGGCAACACTGTGATATTCAAACATTCTGAAGAATGCCCATTAGTCGGCAAAATTGCCGATAAACTCATGGAAGAATTAAATTTACCCCAAGGCGTTTACGCACAAATATATGGCGATGGTGACGCAGGAAAAATCCTAGTAGAACAAAATATTGATTTAATCAGTTTTACCGGAAGCAGTAAAACCGGAAAAATGCTTTGCGAAATTGCCGGGAAAAAACAAATAAAAATCATCTTGGAAATGGGCGGTTCTGATCCTGCGGTTATTTTTGATGATGTTGAGATTGATGCTGTCATTCCACAAATATTCTCGCGTCGCTTTGATAATTGCGGACCAGTGTGCTGTGCAGTAAAACGTTTAATTGTGCATGAAAAAATTTATGACACTGTGATTACAAAATTAGTCGAATTTTTAAGCACAATTAAAGTCGGCGATCCCCTCGACTCACACACTCAATTAGGCCCACTCGCCGCACCACGTCAACTCAAATTACTCGAATCTCAAGTCAATCGTTCTATCGATCGTGGCGCAAAAATTGTTTATGGCGGGAAAAAGCCTGAAAATCTTACCGGCGCATATTATTTACCAACCGTATTAACCCACATTGATCGCGAAATGCCTGTTTGGAAGGAAGAAGTATTTGGTCCCGTATTACCCGTAGTTTCATTTCGCACAATCGATGAAGCGATCGAACTTGCCAATGACACCGCTTACGGACTCAGCGCCGTCGTATTTTCACAAGACAAATCCCGCGCCCATGCGCTCGCTACACAAATCGACGCCGGCTGCGTTGATATCAATTTCGCCAGCCACTGGCTACCTTGCAACCCCTTTGGTGGCTATAAAGCCTCAGGATTAGGCCGCATTTACGGTAAAGCTGGCTTTACTGAAATGTGTCAAATCAAGATGATTGTGGAATAAAGTTACTCATAATAAATAAATATTGATTATGAGTAAAAATAATCATAGACAATAGATTACTCATAATATATAATTATCGATTATGAGTAAAAATCAACCATTTATTGGCCGAAAAGCTGAACTAGCGCGCCTGAGCTTATTGCGAGATAAAAAAACCGCAAGTCTAGTGGTTGTCACCGGGCGCAGGCGTATTGGTAAAAGTCGCTTGATCACCGAATTTGCTAAGCATACTTCTTTTTTCCAGTTCAGTGGATTACCGCCCACTGAAAAGACTACCACACAAGATCAACGTGATGAATTTGCAAGACAATTACATCGGCAGGGGTTCCCCAATGTGATGGCCAATGATTGGTCTCAACTTTTTGCGTTATTATCTGCAAAAATCGCTACCGGCATACATGTGGTTTTATTAGATGAAATTTCATGGATGGGTGATAAAGATCCTAATTTCTTAGGTAAATTGAAAAATATTTGGGATATGGATTGGTCAAAAAATCCAGAGCTTATTGTTGTATTGTGTGGCTCGGTTTCAAGCTGGGTTGAGAAAAATATTCTTAGCTCAACAGGTTTTTTTGGACGCATTTCTGAGCACATTAAATTAGATCCCTTATCACTTGTTGAGTGTAATCAATTGTTGGAAGCATTGGGATTTAAAGGCTCAGCGTATGAAAAATTAATATTACTGTCTGTCACGGGCGCTATTCCCTGGTATATAGAACAAATTAATCCTAAATTAGGGGCGAGTGAAAATATCAGGCGCTTATGTTTTACTCCTCAGGGTTTATTGGCACAAGAATTTAAAAAATTATTTCATGATCTCTTTGGAAGACGAAATGAAATATATCAAAAAATAGTGAAGCACTCTCGAATGCAAATTTAAGTCTCACGCAAATCAGTGAAACGCTACACTATGAACGTAGCGGCGCTTTAAGTGATTATTTAACAGATTTAGCTACTTCTGATTTTATTTTAAAAAATAACACCTGGTCTCTTAAGACAGGCCAAATAGGCAAATTAAGTCAGTATCGCATAAAAGATAATTATTTACGTTTTTATTTTAAATATATTAAGCCGCATTTAAATCAGATTGAACAAAATTTATTTAAAGATCAATCTATCCATTTACTTCCTGGTTGGGATAGTATCCTTGGATTGCAGTTTGAAACTTTAGTGATTAACAATGCTTTATCTCTATTTCAAATATTACAAATTAATCCTCTAGATATTGTATTGGCTAATCCGTTTTATCAAAGAAAAACAGCTCAACAAAAGGGTTGTCAAATAGATTATTTGGTACAAACAAAATTTAAAAATCTTTATATCATTGAAATTAAATTTTCACGTAATCCTATCGACAATACAACTATTGCGCAAATTCAAGAAAAAATAGCACGACTGGCTTTGCCGAGGGGATATGCGTGTTTGCCGGTTTTGATTCATGTGAATGGGGTGACTGATACCGTAATAGAAAGCGATTATTTTTATAAAATCATTGATTTTAGCCAATTGTTAAGTTTGCCCAGTTAAAGTAATTATGGGGAAGCGTCATTTTTTTGTCTTTCATGTGCTATACTCCATAAGTGCCCAAAAATAAAACCAAAAAAGGAGCATGTATGACACATTATAACCCTATAAAACATTTAAGAACCCGCCAAATACTCAATAAAGCGTTTCATAAAAACTAGCCCGCATGATAGCAATCGATGTTGATGATGAAGTAAATCACTCAATGGAGGTGGATCATGCCTATTTTATTGAATCATGCTAAACGTGCAAAAAAGAAAACACTGCCGGTAAATAAAAACAAAAAGTTAAATCGAAAAAATCAAACGATTATTCATCCATTATCTTCATTGGAGGAGGACGCACTGGCGGATAAAATAATATTTTTATTAAAAGATAAAACATTGGATTTACCGATGATTTTAGCCGATCATTGCGATGAAGAAAAATTAGAACATATCGCACAACTGTTAGGGATCCCGATTGATCAAGATGAATATGCGTTAGATAAAGATTATATTTTATCTTTTTTAAAAAAAGCACTAAAAAAAATCATAAATCTAATGAAAAAACGTAAAAAAATGTTAGCTTATGATGATTTATTAAGACATTTAAGTGCAAGTCCGCGTTATACGCATTCAATCACCACGCAAGAATATATTAAAAAAATGCATGAAATTTTAAAGTTTGAAGAATCAGCCAGCCATATTCTTGTATTGTCCACATTTGGGGCAAAAACCCGAAGTTGAACACATCAGGCTACAATGTGTTTTAAGGTAAGGCGTATCCCGCAAAAATATATCTAGGTAGAATCAGTAACTGGACATTTTATTCAATTGATGTCAACCCACGGCCAAGATAAAAGCATATTCATCATCATACCCGCTTACAATGAATTTGAGACCATCCGGGATGTGATCAATGAACTGTTCCTCTTTCAATATAGTATTGTAGTGGTGGATGACGGGTCGACAACAAAATTGTCGGACCTGCTTCCGGCACATCCGCAGTTTTACCTCATCCGGCATAAAATAAACGGCAGACAGGGTTCGGCCCTTCAAACCGGAATTGAAATTGCCCTTTCTAAGTGTACCCGAATCCTGGTATA
>CAZPAA010000201.1:0-4069 GCA_964584425.1 uncultured Gammaproteobacteria bacterium
TGAGATTCATCTCGAATACCTAACTCCAGCGCTAATGCAGCGACATGTCGATTATGTGCTTGCTCTGGGTGTGAATGAAGTGCTTTCATTTGTTGTGGTAATAATATGATAGGGATAATTAATAAAGCTAAAATACACTGCCATTGAGTTTTAATATATTTAGTGATGATGGGCGTAAACAACACCAAAAGAACGCACCAAGCCATCAAGGCAGGTGTCGTATAACGGCTGGTCACAATCAACACATCAGTAAAGCGACCTAATGCTGTTACTAAAGATGTGCCGATTATATACGCAATAAATGCTAATAGTGCGATTTGTAATGCATTTTTGGATGGTGCGACAATCACTTTCCAAGTAAAAACCCCTGCACTGATAATTAAAAATGCACCGAATAATTGTGCGGCAATCAAACAATGTCCTGGCATATAATAAACAGGTGCACCAAGATAAAGGAGCGCATATTGCAATAGGCCCATTGGATCTTGAAGAAGTTTTTCCATAAATGAGCCATGCGGATCAACCCCAATATAATTGTAAAAATTGAGGGAAATCAAAAACAATGCTAACCCTAATAAAATCACCACACGCTGCCATTTCATTTTAAGCAACAGTGCCATCACTACCATTAAAGGTAACGTAAAGATGCCATTCATCATGCTGCCAGCAGATGCCACACCCACAATACAAGCAAGAATAAAAAATCGAGTAGAATAAGTCTTGGAAGTATATGATTTATATAATGATAAAAAAGCACCAAGGGGCACCAGAAATGCTAAGAAAAATTGATTTTGAAATGGATAAATAAAATTGTCATATTGTACCCAAGAAAATAGCAAACAAAACATAATCATCGCCAGACTATATAGAATAAATTTTTGTTTTTTAGATTTCAGCATTTCTTGCAATGCATAATAAACCATAAGGAAAGATATGCCTGCTAATAAGTAATTAACAATAACTAAAAATGGCCCTTCTCCATTAAAAAAAGTAAAATCCATCCAAAATAAAATTCGTGTTAATACCAAACGATGCTCATTATGCTCGGCCCAAAAAACAGACCAATCTCCCTCAGAAATTCTGTTATAAAAATCAAGATTAATCCACATGTCCCAAAATGGCACCGGCGAATAATTCTTAATCCCACCGATGATCGCTAAAATCAAATAAATCAGTGCAAATCCGATAAATAATCTCAGCGTATTACCTTGATTTAATATTTCTTCACGAAATAATCTCACGCTTACTCTCTCCTTTATTAAAATATTTTTACAGGTGGAAAATTACCCTGCTGACACCGCAAAAGCTCGCCCTGGTAACCCCGCGCAAGACCAACCTGATACTCCCCTTTGGGAAGAGATTTTGTATCAATAAGCGTGGTATAGCCTACATCCTGCATATTCGGTTGATTAAAATGTATATTCACATCCCCACGAAATACGCGCTCGGTCGCTACATAAGTCATAATACCACCGTTATTTTTTAACGTAACAAAGATATCATTTGGAACAATGCCATCTTGCCCAGAAACCGCGAGCCACCCTGTTACTGAAATTTTATCGGTGTTATCAAAATGAATAGAATCTATCACGCCCTCGCATACACCATCTGATATAGAATGATAGGGACTTGGGATACCCACATCTGGTATTTTTTCTAGATCGGCAGGATGGATTGCAAAAAGCAATTCATCACGCCCTGGCAGCGAGATAACCTCCGTACCAGGTAACCAAAGGTAGCAAGCATCTATTTTAAATATCATTGGATTCTGTTTAATAATGGGATTTGCCATTATCCTCTCACGTGTCAAATGCGGACTCTCACAAAACACTAAAGCACCCAGCGCTTTTCCACCAAGAAAAGATTGTGGATCTTGCCAAACAGATTCATACAGTTTTACATCGACATGTGAGTTCGGTGGTGGATGCATCAGCCAATCAGGGAGGGTAAATGCCTTACGGGTAGAATAATATGCAAACTCACTTGACCAACCCGAAGGGAAAAAAATGACTATACCATCATTTTCCGATGTATGGCGCTTAATCACATCACTGATGATTAGCGTGGTATGGTTTGAAGTGTTCATATTCAATTTTAAATAATTGGCATATCCAGCAGAAAAATAATATAAATTAGAAATGATAAAGAGAATCGTCACACTAGGCACTAACCATTGATGCCCATATATTTTCGGTAAAGAAAAGATTGCGAGTGTTAAAGCAGCGATTAAAAATAACACACTGGATGCTTGATAATAATGATGAACATCATGCAAATTTATAAACAACGCAATGGGGGCAACAAACAAAATCAAACTGACACACATGATGGTCCTTGTGCGTCTTTCACCGTATAAAAAAGCATAGATAAATAGAGCCACTCCCAAAAATCCCGCAGCATTTTCGACAAAAACCCTATCCCAAAAAATATTTTTTAGTATTTTAAAATCCCATCTTTGCTCCAGCACGCCCCAATTGTATTGCTGTAATGCCTCCGATGTTATAATTTTCCCGAATTCGTTTTGTGCTTTGATGATATCTGTATATTGCGTCCATAAAAACACGACAATAAAAGGGATTAAAAATCCCAAGCCCACGCAAAAAATATACCGCCAAGGAGGAAGTTTAATACCATACGTTTTTATATAATGAATCAATAAAACAAAAGCCATCACCATCAATGCCGGAGCAGCTGTAGTGACCTTTTGCAATAAACCCAATGTTGCAAATAATGTGAATAATATAACCGACCGTACGCGTACTTGAGGGCTGCGTAGATCTAATGCAAAAGGAATTGCTGCAAAAGTAAAAAATAATGCGGCCGTTTCAATCATAAAAGTCCTACCCCAAAACAAATAAAGAGGGCTAGACCAAAGTAATGCACAAAACACCCAGGGTACTTCATCCTGTAAATTTAAGCGCTTAGCTATCTGGAAGGCAGGCCAAGCACAAGCGATTAAAAAACAAAAGCTCAATAGCCGGCCCACAGGATCTAACGGCAAATGTAATAATCCAGAGATGAATGCCGCCATCGTCTGATAAATCGGAAATTCAAACGGAATTGACCAGGGATAACCCATCACCGGAGTTTGATAAGCAAGTGTCCAGCCTTCGTGAATCATCCAATAAGAAGTGAGGGCTGTTTGAGTTTGTCGATGTGCAAACATTTCCAACAAGGGTTGATCGGCATAATATACCGCTATCCATGCAGCAATGATTGCAACAAAAAATGCAAGTAAAATCGCCCAATGACGTATTAAAAAATGATGCTTCATATTTTTCTATCACTATTTATACGTTGCCAAAAGCGAGAGCATATCGTTTTATCACGTAGCTGCTCAACTTGTTCCCAGCTTGGATAAGCATTGCGAAAGTCCTCACCACGCATATGCGCATCTTTTGCTGGATATAAGCGTCCGCCTGCGGCAACCGTGATGTTATCTAAAGTTAAAAATAAATCTGTCAACTTATCTTGCTGCGGGAAATCTAATGCTAAAGAGGTGCCTTCCAGTGGAAACGATAACAATCCTGGTGATGTGTTTTTTCCGCATTGTTTCATCACAGCTAAAAATGAGCCCAAGCCGCTTTTTGCGATCGCTTGTAATAATTCTTGCATTGCCGATTTTGCATTTTCTTTTGGGATCACACATTGATATTGCTGAAACCCTTTGCGCCCATATAATAAATTCCATTGTAAAATCCGATCTAATGGATAAAAAAATGGTTCATAGGAAATTAATTTTTTTATACGGTTATCTGGATGCTGATGATAATAGACTTGATTGAATAGCTTTAAACTGTAACGATTAATCACTGAAATCGGTGATGCAAAGGGAATTGTTAATTTTTTTTGTTTAGACATCTGTAATGGACCGCTTGATGCATGATTGGCCGCAGAAAATAGCCATCGACCTAATCGCTCGCCCTTGGCTAAACAATCTATCCATGAGACTGTATCTTCATATGCTGAATTAAAATCGTGTGATATCTCAAAAAAATATGCTAAGGATTCAAAACTAATATTCATGGTTACAGTACTTCTTGATTTTATGACCAAACATTGCATAGTT
>CAZPAA010000202.1:0-4068 GCA_964584425.1 uncultured Gammaproteobacteria bacterium
TGACACCGGCAATTTCACCTTGCTCACTCATCTCACCGGTTTCCTTTTCAATAATAGATGCGGCAATTAAAGCTTCATAAGGGCTTTTATAAGGTAAATGTTTAGCACGGGTATCCCACGCATGGTTTAAATAATTTTGCATTTCTTGAAACGCCATTTTTAACAGTGCTGCATCGGTAAAACCACGGGGAAAATGATAAGTTTCCGGATAAAACATCCCTTCCGGCGTGTGAAAACTCAGATCCATTTGCTGTAAAATCGTATCGGGATTTAACCAATCTAGTGTTTTGGTGATTTCGGGATGGGTAAAAATTTCCGCGGAAATTTGGTGAAAAGTCCAGCCTTCTCCGATGCGAATGCTATGCATGATCACATCATTGCGCACCATTTTATCGACCATCATAGAAAAACTGCTGTTTTCTGGGAATAAATATTCACCTGCTCGCAATGCTTGCGCTTTGCCAATGAATCGCGTGTAGAGAATAAAAGTGGCGGCTTCTGGAATAATATTTTGTGCTTGCATTTTTGTTGCAATGGTTTTGAGTGAAGCGCCCTCTTCAACAATAAAAACATGATCTTGCGTGGTTTTGAAATTAAATTGGGTGAAAAGCCAAACACCGGCAACAATGATTGACAATAGAAATGCGAATAAAGTCCACTTAGCCATGATCACTTCGTAATGCGATTAGTTGTTTTGTAAATTCACCCACAGGGAACAGATGACCTTCCAGCTCTCTCACCGGCCAAATACCGACAACACTATTACACACGAAAATTTCATCCGCTTGCAAGAGTGCTGATTGGGTGATGGGCTCAATGTGCACTTTAATATTATTTTGCGCTGCCCAATGTAAAACTTGGGCGCGCATAATCCCTAAAATTCCGGCATGGGATAAATCGGGTGTGTACATTTCGCCTTTTTTGCTATAAAACACATTGCTTTTTGTGCCTTGAATCACTTGCAGTTTCGCATTACACATCAAGCCTTCTGCAAATTCTGTTTCATCCCACTCGCTGCTCGCCAAAACATTATCTAAACGATTTAAATGTTTCATCCCCGCTAAATAGGTATTTTCACTCACCGGTGTTTTGCAAAACAGGGAACGTATACCCTCTAAATAATATGTTTTTGGAATTTTTGGAAAGGGAAAGGCTTGCACAATTCGCTTAGTGTGCGTATTGAGCGGTATGCGATAACCTCGCTCACTATTGCCCCGTGTCAGAATGATTTTAACAACGGCCTGATGGTTACCTGATTTTACTGTATCAATTTCTTGCAATAATACGGCCTCTAGGGGGCAGGAAATTTTTAAGCGCTCGCAGCCATTTAATAAACGTTGATAATGCTCTGACCAATATAATATGACACCGTGTTTGATCGCGAGGGTCTCAAATAATCCATCGCCATAATGAATCGCTCGATCTGAAATGGCCAATGATGCAATGGCTTGGCCATTAATCAAGCAAGTGTTCATGCAAATTGACTAAAAATAAGTGAACCATTGGTGCCGCCAAAACCAAAAGAATTGGACAATACATGTTGGATACTCATGGGTTGTGCATGATTCGGTACATAATTTAGGATGCAACCTTCATCAGGATTATGCAAATTAATCGTAGGAGGTGCGACTTGATCGCGAATGGCTAAAATAGAAAATATACTTTCAATTGCGCCTGCTGCACCTAACATATGCCCGGTCATTGACTTGGTAGAACTCACAGCCAATTGATCAGTATTTGCACCAAATAAGCGTTCAACTGCATAACTTTCGATGCGATCAGCCGCGGTGGAGGTGCCGTGTGCATTAATGTATTGAACATCAGATGTATTTAGCTTTGCATCGAGCAATGCATTTTGCATAGCATCGTAAGCCCCTTGTCCATTTTCAGGAGGCATAGTGATATGATGTGCATCCGCGCTCATGCCAAATCCTGTAATTTCCGCATAAATTTTGGCACCGCGACGTTTTGCATGTTCTAATTCTTCCAACACCAAAACGGCTGCACCATCTGCCATTACAAAACCATCACGGTCTTTATCCCAAGGGCGCGAAGCTTCCTCTGGCGCATCATTACGGGTGGACAATGCACGGGATGCGGCAAATCCGCCTAAGCCTAGATGCGTACAACTTTTCTCTGCACCACCGGCTAACATCACTTCAGCATCGCCATGTTGAATCATGCGTGCAGCTTGACCGATATTGTGCACGCCCGTCGTACAGGCGGTTACGATGCTTAAGTTTGGCCCACGTAGATTAAGCAACATGGACACATAACCCGCACACATATTAATAATTGCACCCGGAATAAAAAACGGAGAAATTTTGCGCGGGCCACCTTCTAGGTATCTCAAATGATTGTTTTCAATAAAGGTGATCCCGCCAATACCTGAACCAATTGCAACACCAATGCGGTTTGCGTTGCCTTCATTCACTTCCAGCGCAGAATCAGCAAACGCTTTTGCCGCTGCAAAAACGCCAAATTGGATAAACTCATCCATTTTGCGCAAATCTTTGCCGGAGAAATAGGGGCTGCAATCAACGTCGATCAGTTCCGCAGCAAAATGCGTTGTAAACTGCGAAGCGTCGAATCCTTTGATATTCCCAACAGCGCTT
This sequence comes from uncultured Gammaproteobacteria bacterium, assembly GCA_964584425.1. GTDB lineage: Bacteria > Pseudomonadota > Gammaproteobacteria > JABCZS01 > JABCZS01 > JABCZS01. Next base: position 2,616 of record CAZPAA010000202.1, read on the forward strand.
TTACCCGCCAGAACAGCCTGCCAAATGGCTTCTACTTCTGTTCCATGCGCAGAAACAGCGCCCATCCCGGTTATTACCACACGACGTTTGTTCATCACTTTATTTTAAATTCTCAGTAATATAATCAATAGCATCTTGTACTGTAATGATTTTCTCAGCATCTTCATCTGGAATCTCAGTTTCAAATTCTTCTTCCAATGCCATAACCAATTCGACTGTATCCAGAGAATCAGCACGTAAATCATCGATAAAAGAGGCAGTGGGCACTACTTCTTCTTCTTTTACTTCTAGTTGTTCAACAATAATTTTTTTAACGCGTTGTTCAATGCTGCTCATGATTTCCCTCACATAAAGTTAAATATATAACACAAATAAAGTTAAAGTCCGCTTAATGGCGAGGAGTATATATAAAAAGTGGTGCAACAAGCAATATATTTGCATCAAGATCCCCCTTTAGAAAAGGGGGTGCCCGTAGGGCGGGGGATTTTGAGATGTTTGATAAACATAAAGTTCTTAAAATCCCCCTGCCCCCCCTTTTTCAAAGGGGGATTAACTCATATAAATCCCACCATTTACATGGATAGTCTCACCAGTAATATAACTCGCCCCATTGCTTGCTAAAAACGCCACCGTTGCTGCGATTTCCTCAGGCTCCCCAAAGCGTTTCATTGGAATATTTTCTGTTGCATGTGATTTTATATTATCGCTTAGCACCGCGGTCATATCTGTTGCAATAAAGCCAGGCGCAACCACGTTTACCGTAACATTACGTGAAGCAATTTCCTGAGCGAGCGATTTAGTAAAACCGATAACCCCTGCTTTAGCTGCAGCATAATTCGCTTGGCCAGCATTTCCCATTACACCCGATAATGAAGAAATGGTAATAATACGTCCCCAACGAGATCGAATCATATTACGCATAAATAATTTTGAGAGATAAAAAACGCTGGTTAAATTGGTCGAAATGACTTGGTCCCAATCTTCATCTTTCATGCGTAAAAATAAAGTATCGCGCGTGATCCCGGCATTGTTGACTAGAATATCCACCTGCGGATAACGCTGCATACATTGCTCATTCAACTTATCCATTGATTCACGGGTGCCTACGTCCACAACTAAACCTACCCCTTGAAAATTGCGTTCGGCTAATTGTGCGCTGATTTTATCGGCACCTTCTTGCGTGGTCGCGGTGCCAATGACAGTTGCGCCGCGTGCTGCTAATGCGTGTAGGATGGCTTGTCAAATGCCGCGACTTGCGCCTGTGACAATGGCTATTTTGCCTTCAAGCTTTTTGTTCAATGAAATGAAAATCCTCTATTGCGCTCAGCGAGATAGTTTCCACAGAGGGGTCTATTTTTTTCAACAAACCTTTCAGCACTTTTCCGGGAGAAAATTCGATAAACGTCTTGACTCCCTTGCCGATAATAAACCTCATCGAATCTTCCCAGAGCGT
>CAZPAA010000203.1:0-4010 GCA_964584425.1 uncultured Gammaproteobacteria bacterium
TTATACAATATTTAAATGCAACTATGTTATTTTTCGGATATAATCGCCAAATGCTAAATTTACTCCGAAATATCGCGATTATTGCCCATGTGGATCATGGGAAAACGACCCTGGTAGACCAGCTTTTACAGCAATCTGGCACCCTGGACGCACGCGCTGAAAAGGTTGAGCGGGTGATGGATTCCAACGTGCTGGAAAAAGAGCGCGGTATTACCATTTTGGCGAAAAATACCGCCATCGAATGGGGAAATTATCATATTAATATCGTCGATACCCCTGGACATGCGGATTTTGGCGGCGAGGTTGAGCGGATTTTATCGATGGTGGACTCGGTGTTACTGCTGGTCGACGCGGTTGAAGGTCCGATGCCACAAACCCGATTTGTGACTCAAAAAGCCTTTGCTCATGGCTTACGCCCGATTGTGGTTATCAATAAAATAGACCGCCCCGGCGCACGGCCAGATTGGGTGATTGATCAAGTGTTTGATTTATTCGACCGATTAGGCGCAAATGATGCGCAGCTCGATTTCCCAATTTTATATGCATCTGCCCTGCAAGGTTTTGCGATTAAGCATTTAAGTGATAAGCATGAGAATATGAATCCCCTATTCCAAGCAATTGTGGATTTTGTACCACCGCCGAATGCCGATGCGGATGGCCCGCTGCAAATGCAGATCTCATCATTAGATTATTCCAGTTATGTCGGCGCGATCGGTATTGGCCGGATCAAGCGCGGCAAGATGACTAGCAATATGCCCGTCTCGATTATCAGCCGCGAAGGTGAAATTAGACGCGGTAAAATTTTACAAATTCTGGGTTATCACGGTCTTGAGCGGCGCGAAGTGCCAGAAGCCTTTGCGGGCAATATTGTCGCGATCACCGGCATTGAAAATATTCGCATCTCGGATACGATTTGCGCACCGGAAAAAGTCGAAGCCTTGCCGCCGTTAACCGTAGAAGAACCGACCGTGACTATGACCTTCCAAGTCAATGATTCACCTTTTGCCGGCAAAGAAGGCAAATATGTTACCAGCCGTAAAATTAAAGAACGTTTAGAAAAAGAATTGATTCACAATGTCGCACTACGCGTCGAAGAAATGCCCGACCCCAACAAATTCAAAGTCTGCGGCCGCGGCGAATTACATTTATCGATTTTAATTGAAACCATGCGACGTGAAGGTTATGAACTCGCTGTGTCTAAACCTGAAGTGATCACCCGCGAAGAAAATGGTGAAACCCTCGAGCCTTATGAAAGCGTGACCTTAGACATTGAAGAAACCCACCAAGGCACTTTGATGGAAATTTTAGGTGAGCGCGGCGGTGATTTAAAAGATATGATCAGTGATGGCAAAGGTCGCGTGCGTTTAGATTATATTGTGCCTGCACGTGCGTTGATCGGCTTTCATACCGAATTTTTAACCCTCACTTCTGGCAGTGGTCTGATGTATCATATTTTTGATCATTATGGGCCATTATCAAAAGCGAAACTCAATTCGCGTAATAACGGCGTGTTGATTGCAAATCAAGCAGGTAAAGCCACCGGTTTTGCATTATTTAATTTGCAAGAACGCGGGCGCTTATTGATTGATCCACAAACAGCCGTCTATGAAGGCATGATTGTTGGGATCCACTCGCGTGATAATGATCTAGTCGTCAACGCCATCAAGGAAAAACAACTCACCAATATGCGCGCATCCGGTTCTGATGAAAATATCGTCCTAACCCCACCGATTCGTTTTAGTCTAGAGCAGGCTTTAAGCTTTATCGAAGCCGATGAATTGGTCGAAATTACCCCACTGAATATTCGCCTGCGGAAAAAGTTCTTAAAAGAGAATGAAAGAAAACGTACGTGAAATTTTTCACCCATGTGTTATCATGAACTTAATACAATCCCAGGTACCTCATGAATCCAAAATCCATACGCTGGAAGCAACGGCTACAAAATTTTAATAAAGCTTTTGAGACTCTAAAAATGGGAGTGGATATTGAGTACCCCAATAAACTCGAGCAACAAGGCATTATCCAAAGCTTTGAATTTACCTTTGAGCTGGCTTGGAAAACGATGAAAGATTACCTGGAAAGTAAAGAAGTACAAGTCGGCTTTCCGCGTGATGTGATCAAACAAGCCTTTCACTATGAAATTATCAAAAATGGTGAACTTTGGATGGAAATGCTCGAGCAACGCAATTTGATGTCGCATACTTACAACGAGCAAACCGCGCAATTGGCCCTGCAAAAAATCAGACAGGCATATTATCAAGCCATCAATGATGTTCTGACATTCTTTAAGAGCGCTGAATAAATGGTATTTGGTATATCTGAAAAATCACTCCAATCTATTATCGATGCTCTAAAAAAATTCCCTGAGGTGCAAGAAGCTATCATTTTTGGTTCACGCGCGATGGGTCACTATAAACCTGGATCAGATGTTGACCTTGCGCTCAAAGGCAATATTACGCCTGATACTCTCCTAAAAATCAAAACCCTATTAGACCAAGAACTGCCCTTGCCTTATCTGTTCGACATTGTTGATTATCAGGCCATAGATAATCCTGATTTTAAAGCACATATTGACCAATATGGCAAAATTTTTTTCTCCAGCAAGATCAAACACCCTTGACGCAATAATTTCTTCATCTTTACTTAATCATTTATTTTTCTTCATAATTATTGTATCTTTAGCTAATGAAATCACATCGTCGTCGTTATTTTAAAAGTCTTGAAAATGGTACCAAGCGTCCTGTCACATACTCGAATCGTTATCGCTTGCATACGATTGATTTAGAAAAGGGTTCACATTTCCCTGATATGCGCGTTGTTTCTGAAACAGGCCAAATCTGCAACGTGCAAACATTAAATCCAGGGGCAAAAGTCATTCGCTGTGTGCTTAATGTCAGCACACCTACCACTTGGAAAGATAAAGAAGCCTTATTAAATGAATGGAAAGCCATTCCAGGTGCAGGCGGTTGCACGATGCGCGCGAGTGAAATCATCAAACGCCATGAAAAGTTTTTAGAAGCGGGCTGTCACATAGAAATTATTGCATTCGATTTACCGCTTGAAGAATTGGCGCAGGTGCGCTTAATTCAAACGGAAAAATATCGCGCTTATTTTAATGAACTGCCTGAAAATAAAGCGCACCAAAAAACTCTGCCGAATGATTTTGTTCTGCCAGTTACTTTTGCAACACTCACGCCTAATGCTCGGCGCCATTTCACCAAAGATAGGCCTACTTTTACGTTCCAGGATAAAATTTATCCCTATGCGACAACTTATTATATTAATCAGCATCAACAAATTTTAAATCGTGTTACACATGCGCACGCGGATAAAGACGGGATCAGTTGTCACAATGAGGCGTATAAAATTTTATCTGCTGCTAAAAAAGATGCGCGCTTGCAAAAAAGTTTAGCGCTTAAATAAAATGTCCAATCAAAAATAAGGCAATCCAGGCGTAAACCCCTGCAATAATATCATCTAACATAATCCCCGCACCGCCTGGCACATGTTTATCTAAATAACGGATCGGAAACGGTTTCCAAATATCAAAAATTCTAAATAAAATAAATCCAAGCATAATCCAAATGAAACCTTGCGGCGCTGCGATCATGGTCACTAAAAAACCTGCGATTTCATCAATCACGATGCCGGAATGATCAGGTACGCCTAAATCTTTTTCTGTCACATGAGAAACCCATGTGCCAAATAGTATGATCGCCACCGTCAATAATAAATAAGCGATTAAACTCAAATCTTGCATTAAAAAATAAATGGGCACTGCCATCAACGTCCCAAAAGTCCCAGGCGCAAATGGAACTGCCCCCGAACCAAACCCAAATGCAATAAAGTGAATCGGATTAGTAAATACACTGCGTGGTGCGTGCGGTTTTGCCATGATAAGTTTCATCCTATTTTGAATTCATAAATTATACCGTATTTTGATTTACTATAGGACTTACGCAAAACCTTGATATTCTCGTAGGGACGCAACATGTTGCGTCCCAGAAGTG
>CAZPAA010000204.1:0-3990 GCA_964584425.1 uncultured Gammaproteobacteria bacterium
TCGTTTTTGCGGCTCTAATTCATCAATAATTTGCATGGCGCGAATTTTTGGCGCACCACTTAAAGTCCCTGCGGGAAATGAAGCGCGAAGTGCATCGAGTGCATCTTTATCCTCGCGCAGCGGCGCTTCAACTGTGGACGAAATATGCATCACATGTGAGAAATGCTGAATTTGGGTTAATTTGGTGACACTCACATGTCCTGGTTTTGCAACTGCGCCTAAATCATTGCGGGCTAAATCGACTAGCATCATATGTTCGGAAAGTTCTTTAATATCGGATAATAAATCTTTAGCTTGCGCTTCATCATCGTAACCTTCACCGCGTGGGCGGGTGCCGGCTAATGGGCAGGATTGTACAACATTATCTTTAACGCTGATCATTTTTTCTGGCGATGCGCCGCAGATAATGAAATCATCAGAGTCGAGATAAAACATATACGGTGAAGGATTGCGATAACGAAGTACGCGGTATATATCAAATGGATTTGCAGAAAATGGTTTTTCAAAGGTGCGGGCTAACACAATTTGGAATGCATCGCCTGCAGTGATGTGTTGTTTAGCGATTTTTCCGGATTGGATGAATTGTGTGTCGGATTCGCTGATGGTGACTTCGGAGTTTCCGTCATTGCGAGCCGAAATGCGAAGCAATCCAGGTTCTGATGCTTCGTTAAACATTTCGCCTGGATTGCTTCGTCGCTGCGCTCCTCGCAATGACGAATGATAGAAATGATCGAGCCGTTCTATGGCACTTTGATAAAGCGCTTCTAAATTTTCATTATTAGTCGTAACGATCGTGGCTAAGACCACTTGCCCGGTGTGCAAATCGAATAATACATGATCACGATACGTTTTAAATAAAACATCTGGAAAATCACTTTGCGGTTTTTTACTTTTTAAAGTTTCTTCAAATAATTGTGCGGCATCATAAGCAAAAAAACCGACAATACCGCCAGCAAATCCGCATAAAGTTGGATGAGAATTTACCGCTTTATGTGCTTGATAAAATGCACGTACTGCTTCAAGTACATCCCCTTTAAATGTTCGTTGATTGATTTTTAATTCTGCTTCTGGCGTAAAACCTAAAAAAGAAAATCTCCCAAGGTTTTTTTCTCTGGGGCTGGATTCTAATAAAGTAGCGCCTTTCATGTGATCTTTAAGGGTTAGAAAAACTTGCACGGGCGTCATTTGATCGCCCAGGACTTCTTTGAAAACTGTCACGCGACTATGCTGCTTGGCCAGTTTTAAAAATTCATCTTGAGAAAGTACTTTAAACATTGTTTACGCCTTGTGCCAATAATGCCTTCAATTCATCATCTATCAGTTTCAAACTATTCGACCCACGGGTGATTTTGGCGATGCTGACGTGTAGGGTCTTAGCCATATCCCGTTGAGTTTTTTCGCCCTTCGTCAATTCCCTTATAATTAAATAGCGCATCGCGACGGCTTGTTGTTCTTCCGAGGTTAAATGCAGGCGCAGTAGCTTATCTAAAGATTCAATAGAATTGGCCTCAAGGCAAAGCCCTAAAAACTCCCGCCAGCCGGCTTGTTCGCTATAGCGCTCCATAAATCCCCATTTTCAATGTACTGATGTAATGCTATAGCATTACAAAGACTATGTCAATAGGATAAACGAGGTATCTTGAACCTTCCTGGGATCTAAATGGGGGTTGGCCTCTAAGAATGCAAGGACTAGATTTTTGACGGTGACATTGACGGGGGCATTTTTTTCATCAAATGCTGTGCAGTTCATTCTTGTTTTGGGACATTCTAATGCCCCATAACTTTTTTGCCGCCATTCTATAAGACCAGCACGCTCAAATGTTTGACCACTCGGGAGGGTAACGGGGGATTTATACATAGGCTCTAATGAAATAAGACATAGGAAATCTTCTGGAATTTGTGTAGGTTTTAAAGAGGATGTGCTACTAGGAGAAGCGGATAAACTGGGCGGCGATGAAAATTTCGGTAAAATTGTATTTGCATGACTGGCGTTCGAAGAAATTTTACGAACATTCTCGCGAAGAGCTTGAAATTTAGCGAAATAATCTTGGTCTTGATTCAAATACCCAAATAAACCCTGCGCGTCCTTTACAAAAAATAGAGGCTGTAATTTATCCAATAATTTAAGTGCGTCAACGCGGCTAGTTGCTTTAAGACGAGTCACTTCTAGTACGAGTAATTTGAAAATCTCAGCTTTAAACAATTTGCAAAAATCAATTAATCCAGCGTGCATAGGTTCTTTTAGTTTTAAAAAACAATCGAGTAATGCTTGAGACATCACGGCATGATGAATGTCCTGACTAAACAAACCCTGCATGATTTTGCTTAATCGCTGCAATAGCACCAACAAAGCATCGGGTTTTAGTACATCAAAATGATCATGCAGATGTGAGATGGCGACCTTCATAACTGGTGCTTTATCTGCAACAATATGAACATTAGTTAAGATTGAGTTGGCGCTTTTGCGATCAATAAAAGCAAGCTCGGGATGCTGCTTACATATATCAAGAATTTTATTGCGCCGTGAAGGAATGATGAGTTCGATTTGTTTAATGATAAACGCTTCATCTTCATAGGTGTTTTTGTGAGAAATTCGCTTAATTTCTTGAATCAATGCGTCAAATACCGGACCCAACGAATAATTGAAGCTTTGTTCATCCGCTGTATTGATAAGTGTTATCAAGGTTGAAAGGTCAAGAAAGTTTAAAATACAACGCGTTTCTTGCGGCGAATTAGCATGCGGCTGGTTTAAATACCTTAATAACCTTTGTAGTTCTTCATCAGAAAATTTCACAGTAGATAAAATTTTCTCTAAAAATATGCAGAATATATCGGCCAGCACACTGATTTTATTCTGATTTCCTGCTGCACTATTTAATGCAGGAGAAGAATGATTAAAATCTCTACCCCCCAAAATAGACGCTTGTGGCAAAAAAAACCCTAAGATTGGGACAAATTCTTCGATTATGTCCAGTAAAAACGGTTTATCGCATTTATCTTCAATGCAAGGCAAAATAGCGCATAAAGCTTGCATATAATTTGCTATGGATATAATTCCTCTTTTATTGATATCTTTAGCATCAGCAACAATGGCTTGAAATATCTCCAAGCGCTGTTGTTCTGATAATAAATTGGCAACTGAAGCTAAAAATATCAACATAACACCCGTATTATTCGAATATAACGGATGACTTTTGATAATGGTCACATATTCATCGCGATCAGGTGTCGATGCATTTAGGAATAATTGTTTTAACAGCAACCATAGGCCAAAAAAATCATCGGTTCTATCAGAATTATGCATTGCAAATTTCGATGAAGCGGACTGATAATCTTCCTCAAGTTGTGCAAAATTCTTCAGGTAAGGGCTAAATTCAGATTTACTAAATCTATTTAATATAATTTTAAAAAATTTTTTATTTCTATCTGCAGAAAGTTGCAGATGTAATACCGCCAATATTTGGATGCGCATACGGGTAAATATTAACACAGGGCTTTCTAGCTCTAGCGCAATTTTTGTTTTGTAGTCACCCGGCATTTTATGAATGACAGCGGCCAATAGTCTATGCTGATTGGGAGTAAAATTAGTGCTGGTGGTTATTTTGTAATGATTAACCTCTGCAATTAAATCATTCTGCGGCGCAAAACTACTTAATACCCCTAATATTTCAAGCCGCAGTTCGGCTCTCTCTAACGGTAACATTAATTGTACAAGCTCTGTTTTTTGTGGTGCATTAAGTCGATCAGATATCGCCAAAGCTATGGTACAAGCTTGAGTCACTTGTACTTGGTTTGAATCTCCACTCGATACAATCGATTTTATACCCGAGAACATCGCATAAATTTGATTATCTGATAGATATTCTACAAAATATAAATTTTTCTTCTGTGTTGTAGCTAAACATGACCACAAAAATTCATTGGATACATTGGGAATACAGCTTCTCAATACGTCTTTGCTATTTCCTAATATGACGCGATTAAATCTAT
>CAZPAA010000205.1:0-3956 GCA_964584425.1 uncultured Gammaproteobacteria bacterium
TTTATACAAAAGTACTGGATAATAAAATTAATTTTAAAGCGATTTTGCGTGATAATCATATTCCTTACGTTTTAGACAGCCAATTTTTTCAACCAGATGAATTAACCGTAGCGTTAGACTTTGCAAATACACTGGGGTTTCCCGTCGTGTGTAAACCCAGATTTGGTAGTGGTATGCATTTGGTGTTTGTGGCGATTAAAAATCAAGAAGATTTTATCCATATTTGGCAACAACATTATGCGCGATTAAAAAAGAATGAAATCATTGTGGAACGCTTTTTCCCTCATGCAACTGATCATCGATTTGTGCTGTTTAAAGATGGCACCCGAGCCGTTACTTGTCGTCACGAGCCCGCAGTAGTTGGGGATGGCGAGCATGCTATAAAAGAATTGGTTGCGCTTGAAAACCAGCATCGCGAAAAAAATCCCTCTGTCTTGCAACCCTTAGAAATCACAGATGAAGAATGCAGGCGAACCCTGGCTAGCCAAGATTTATCATTGATGTCCATTCCAGCAAAAGGTCAGCAGGTAAAATTACATTATGGGCCTGCGCGCGCTTTGGGTGGCATGACGGAAGTACTCAGTCTTGAAAAAGTACATCCTGACTATTGGCAGTTGGTTAAAACGATCTGGGATTTATTCTCCGATATGCCTTTTTTTTCAGTAGATATTTTATCAAAAGACGTGAGTCTTGCACCGCATGCGGACCGCACGGCGATTAATGAATCACATGTAGGCCCATGGGTGGGAACATTTCTACAACCTGCGAAGGGCACGCCAGTTAATTTATTTATCCCCTTAGTCGATTTATTATTTCCAGAAACAAGAGGACGGTCGCGTCCGCCACAACTGAATCAACCGCGAAATGAAGTATGTTAGAGGAAAAAAAACAATATGAAGTTTATTTAAGTAAACGTTTAACAAGGGAGGCAAGGTTATTTCATTTTTGTGCAGATCTTTATCAGCGTCTGTTTGCTTATGCAAAAACACTACACCCACCGCAAACGCCTAGTCAGGAAATGTTGGCATATCACGCGTTATTTGCGCATACGAATTTTCATCCGTTTACGGTGCAGCAATTACACGGCAGCGTGGGTCAGGCCCCGCCGTTGTTTTTAAAAAATTTGTCTTCACGCAGTTACTATTATTTTGATGTTATATTCACGGCCATTACCAATGCGTTGTTTCAATATAACGGCGTAGGTTTAACGCGGATGGAAAATATGACAGGGATCCGGTTAGAACAATTAGCGCGTCTGGAGGCAAAAAGGACGCTACGTATACCGGCTAGCGGAACACCGCCTAGGGTTGAAACGCTCGATATGCCGCAAGAAGAATTATTGGCACGATTTTCTTCTCAAAAAGGTGTTACAGACAACGCCAGCGGTGAGCATACTTATCATTTAGGGCAATCTTTATATCGCAGCGAATTGGAAAGTTTAGGTGCACCTTGTCTTACTGGGATCTCCAGCAATGCATATACGATTTTTAAATTTTTGGCTATGGCACTGAGACTTTCGCAGATGGAACTGATTCAATTAAGGGTGTGCCTGGTTGCCTATATGGTTGGCGCACACGATCATACCGTAGTGGAGGTATTAGATGCGATTAATTATGCATTGGAGGAAAATGATTTTAGGCAGCATTGCACTGCTCTTGGCATTGATAGCGGGGCTTTAGTGATCCCCTTGGAATCAGACACAGATTATCCCCGTGCTATGGAGGCTATTTTTAATGAATTGTTGCATCATGATGCAACTGCCACACAAATTCAATTGAATATCACATTGCTTATGAATAATACACCGCTAGCCTCACCATTTCCCAAATGGATCCGTGATATCGTGGTACAAAGAGTGCATGCACATACCGCCGGAAGGGGCGTGAGCACGGTAAATTTTAATGCTCTGCGCGAGAGGGTCCAAATGGATCTCTACACTTTATTACAGCAAATCCAAGCTTTGGATCCTCGGTTACTGCGTGAGATATTTCAAGAAGATACAACTGCAGGAGGCTTGACTCATCTAGAAGGGATAGTGGATTTATATTGTGCAGCGAGGCTCTCACAGCAACCATTTAAATTATTAGGCATGGATGGTTTTTTGAATGAGCAGGTTTCACAAATGTCGGTAGAAGATGCCAGGGCTGCAAAACGGTTAATGCAATGTTTTGGATTTAGTGCAACACGCCATGGTGATGCATTTTTGCCGGATTTTATGGCTCAGCATAGTCAAACGCCTGTGGTTGGTTTTTATAGTATTCCGCCAAAGACGCTTGCAACCGGTGATGGAGCAATTTTATGTTCCAAAGGACAGACGCCATTATTAGATTTTTGTTGGCTGCTGGCTTGTATTCACGGCCGTCAAGATTTTCATTTGGTCCGTGCGATCACCCCAGATTTATTGACAAGTGGTAATCAACAACCTTCACGTCTGGCCTATCAATTGCAGATCTTAGCATCCTGTGGCTATCAACTTGTGTACCAGGCAAATGTAGGCTTTACGTTAAGCCCGCCTGCACACATGATTACAACAGATGTAGCGATGCTTTGTAATGCCCTACACACCTTGAATACACAAACTGATTTGAGCAGCCACTTTGCAGCATTAATGGTGCCTGCCACGCAAACATCCATCACCGAGCTCTCTCAACGGTTGGCTATATGATCAATCCCTTGCTTAAAACACAATTGACGCAAGACGGTTATTGTGTGGTGCAGGGTGTCCTTGATGCTGGATTACTCGCAATGCTAAGGGCGCACACACAAGATAGGTTACGTTCAGAACCGGAAGAAAAACTTAAGGCGAATCTTAGTTTGGGTACATTAATTGATTTGTGGGACGAAGCGTGGTTGTTACCTTTAATCGCAGGACCGCAATACAAAAATTTATTAATCGCATTGGGCGCTCGTACACTACGCTATTCTACGGCATATTTATTTCATAAATTTGCCCATAATCCCGTGACTTTTTGGCATCAAGATTGGTGGGCTTGGAAGGAGGCACTCAGTTATAAGAAAAACCCTCCACAATTAGGCTTACTGTGTTTTTTGCAGGATACTGATGCAGAAAATGGTGCGTTGCGCGTATTGCCGGGTAGTCATCGCCACCTTACAAAATTGCACGCGGTGATTGAAACATTAGATAAAAAAATATTACGTCAGGCTAAAGATTTGTCTTCGGCAGTGTTTCAATCCCAAGTGGGAGAGGTCACGGTTGCAGTGAACGCTGGAGATGTTATTGTGATGGATGCGCGCTTGTTGCATGGTGCCCATGCTAATCAAACAGATATGACCAATTCATTAATTACCGCTTGGTACTACCCTAATTACGATGAATTATCTCCCCCGATTCAAGCTGCGATTGGCAGCAAACAGCCTCCAGCACATTGGAATGCGAGCCAAAAAGCGTGTTTAATGCCCTTATTACCGCAATGCCATACCTTATCAAAGCCAACTCCATTTTGTGAATGGCCAAAATGAACAAAAAGAAGTTGAAGTCAATTTTATCAGGCTACATGGATAAAACGATAAGCAAGCCGCAGCCTATTTTACATTACTGCATTTATAAGTTCCAGCCAAATAAATCAATTAAAATCAACAACCTAAGGTTTACTTTAAGGCTGTGCTGCATCCTTCTACTATTTCACAAGTGGTGGGAGTCGAGTGAAAAGTTTAACGCGTAGTCAATGATGCGGTTTTTTGTGCGATTAGGGCATCTAGTAGGGGAGTGCTGCTGGTTTTTATACCAAAAAAATTTAATACTTTGCCAGTGGTAGAAGTCTGGGTGTGAAATAAATTTTTTAATGAGATTAAGTCGGTTAAAGTCAGTGTAGGGTCGTTTAAATCTACTTTACTTTTTAGCATTTCAATCAGTTCATCGTAACGTGATCCGCTATGGAAATATTGTCTGCTGCTGGAAGAATCTAATCTGGATTGGGCTTTGAGTATATGGTCTA
>CAZPAA010000206.1:0-3932 GCA_964584425.1 uncultured Gammaproteobacteria bacterium
GTTAACCACGAGGAATAACGACTGAGATCCTTCTCCCTCAGGGAGAAGGTGCCCGACAGGGCGGATGAGGGGGTACTTTTTGGGGTGACACATCTGCAACAAAACAATTATTCAAATTTCACTTTTTATTAACAGCGCGCGTTGCCAACATCAACACTTGCCCAACCATAATGAATAATGCAGCGCTTGCAAGCGGAAAAAACTCATTCATAAATGTTTGTGTTTTAAAATTATTAAATATTTGCATACAAGACACATGGATGCCGTATACGCCAAACACCACCGCTAAATATAGTGAAATATAACGATAATTCGGCAATACCATTAAAATCCCTAAAAGACCCATCATCGTGCGTTGCGTTTGACAGTAAGGACAAGCTGGAACAAAATGCGCGAGCTCAAGACCCCAAGTAAATGCAGAAATAAAAATCGCAATCAAACCCAGAGGACGCATATAATTCATGATATTAATCATTTTGATAAACTCCTGTAAAGACGTGATGTGCACTGCCAGTTAATATGATCGGGTGTTTACCTCCCGCCCAACTTACACGCAGTATACCGCCAGGTAATTCGATTTGTACAGATTCATCAATTAAATTCAAAGAACGTAAATAAGCCATGGTTGCACAAGCGGCAGAACCGCATGCGAGGGTTTCGCCGCTACCGCGTTCAAACACACGCAGTTTCACATTATTTTTCGATACTATCTGACAAAAACTCACATTCACGCCTTCAGGAAATAGGGGATGCGCATTATAAGTTTTACCGATGGTATCCACATCCGAAGCGCCGACATCTTTCACTTCGATAATCGCATGCGGATTACCGATGGATAATACGCCGATATGGAGCTGTTGCATTTTTTCTTGATCAAATTGAGGGACACCGATATCGACACTGATATTTTCTAGATCATGAATATCAACATGAGTAAGATGTTCAAAAGTAGAAAGCACAATATTTTTTTTACTGGACAATTTTTTTTGCTGAATAAATAAACCCACACATCTTGCACCATTCCCGCATTGTCTTGCGCTACTGCCATCACTGTTATAAATACGGTAATCAAAATCTGCATTTTTATTTTGACTTTGACCGATAACAAGCACTTGATCGCAGCCTATCCCAAAATGTCGGTCCGCCATTTTTTCAATTAAATCCGCAGAAACAGGGATATCTTGTGTGATGGTTTCAAACACCACAAAATCGTTGCCTAAGGCTTGCATTTTATCAAAGTAAATGTTCATGTTTAAATAAATCGCTGTAAGCTTCTCTATCACGAATAACGTGCGCCTCATTTCCTAAGACTGCAATCTCTGCGCAACGCAGTCTGCTGTTGTAATTTGAGCTCATGCTAAATCCATAAGCACCTGCATCCATGATCGCGATTAAATCCTGATCTTTAATTCTAAGTGGACGCTGTTTTGCAAAAAAATCACCACTTTCACACACGGGGCCAACGACATCATACAATGCTTCACTCACATCTTGATGTTGCTTAACCGGTAATAGTGTATGCCAAGCTTCATATAAACTCGGACGCAATAAATCATTCATCGCAGCATCCGTAATCGCAAAATTTTTCTCCGACGTTTTTTTAATATATTCTAAACGCGTGAGTAAAATTCCAGTATTGGCGACCAGTGCGCGCCCGGGTTCTAAAATCAGTTGTAGGGATCTGCCCCGTAAATGCGACACAATGGCTTTGCAATAAGTGCTGATATCGGGCGGCGTTTCATCTAAATAGCGCACACCTAAACCGCCGCCTAAATTTAAATGAGGGATTTCAATGCCCACTGTTTTTAATTGTTCAATAAGATGGAGCACTTGATCTAACGCTGCTAAAAACGGCTCAATCTGCGTCAGTTGTGATCCGATATGACAATCAACACCCGTAATTTTAATATGTGATAGCTTGGATGCGTGTTGATACATTTGCAAAGCTGTTTCAATATCAACACCAAATTTGTGAATCTTTAAACCGGTCGCAATATAAGGATGCGTTTTGGCATCCACATCTGGATTCACTCGAATAGAAATCGGCGCAATTTTATTTAACGCTTTTGCGATGTCTTGAATGCGATCTAATTCCGGAGCTGATTCCACATTAAAACATAAAATCCCCAACTCCAACGCTTCACGAATATCGCGCTCGCTTTTACCTACGCCCGAAAAAACAACTTTATTGACATCACCGCCCGCTACAAGTACGCGATGCAATTCGCCCATCGATACAATATCAAAACCACTGCCCAGTTTTGCTAAAAAATTCAGCAAGGCCACATTGCTATTGGCTTTCACCGCATAGCAAATAAGATGGGGTTGATTTGCGAGTGCTTGGTCAAAGGCTTGGTAATTGTCACCTAGAGTCGACAAAGAATACACATAAGTCGGCGTACCCCATTTGTTTGCAATCTGCATAAGCGGCACTTGTTCTACATATAATTCGTGTTGGTGGTAATGAAAGCTAGGCATTGTTTTCGACATTATCTTGAGATTCTTGTTCAGGTAAATACAGCGGACCGGTTTGACCACAGGCACATAACAGTAAAGATAGAATAATACAGGCTATTTTATACATAATGTTTGTTATACTATATCAATCTTAATCATATCGCTAGATGGTGCCGATAAAAATGAAGAAATTATTGACGATATTGCCTGTCATGATGGCCATTTTATCTTTGAATGGGTGCACCAGCGCACCCGAAGAAGAAATCAATGCAAGGCCCGTGCAATATGCCGTAGTCCAAACCACTTCAACCCAATTGCTGAAGACTTTTTCCGGCAAAGTCGAAGCGGGGTATGAAGCCACTTTAAGCTTTAAAGTGGCGGGCACCCTGATGTCTAGACCCATCAATGTGGGTGATGAAGTCAGCCGCGGACAATTACTCGCAAGCCTAGATAATCGCGATTATAAAATTGCATATCAACAAGCCCAAGCCTCGCTTGATTTAGCGAATGCGCAATACCGCAATGGGCTCGCAGATTATGAGCGCACCAAAAGTTTGTATGAAAATCGTAATGCATCTAAAAATGATCTAGACGCAGCACGCGCCACCAGCGAATCACGTAAAGCACAGGTCGAATCTGCACAAGCACAGTTAGAGGGCGCACAATTGCAATTAGATTATACGCAGATCACTTCACCTGATCAGTGCCACATTGCAGAAATTTACTTTGAGCAAAATGAAAATATCGGACAAGGCCAGCCCGTGGTGCGAGTGAATTGTGGCGATTGCCCCCAAGTCACCGTCTCTGTCCCTGAAACCGTGATTAATCAAATCAAACTCAATGATAAAGTGAATGTGCGTGCGCAAGCATTACCCTCGCAAGTGTTTCCTGCGAAGGTGAAAGAAGTAGGCGTTGCAACGGGCGTGCGCTCGGCCACTTACCCCGTTCGTGTTGCAATTACTGAAAATTGCAAACAGACACAATTGCGCTCTGGTATGGCCGCCGATGTCGAATTTAATTTTAATCTTGCGCATGAATCGTATGCGAATAGCATTATTGTGCCGGTGGTATCGGTGGGTGAAGATAAAGACGGGACATTTGTATTTGTGTTAGTGCAAGATAAAGATCGACCGGAGTATTGGCGGGCTGAGCGTCGTGCGGTTAAAGTGGGGGAGATGACGCGCTTAGGGTTGGTGATTAGTGAAGGACTTGCGCCCGGGGAATATATCGCGACCGCTGGCGTAAAACAATTAACGCAAGAAGAAGTCGTGACATTGTTGAAAAATTAAAGTTTTGTTTAATAAAGAGACAAAACTTTGCTAAGTTCCCGTCCAAACGAGTGATATGGGGTCTTTTTCAAAAGTTGGCTACCGCAAAGCCTATCGCAAAACGTTTGAAACAGCCCCGAAGTCACTGCATTGTAAAGAGTATCGTTTGAAATTTTGTACTTTAATAATAGAAAGCTTAAAAACATT
>CAZPAA010000207.1:0-3926 GCA_964584425.1 uncultured Gammaproteobacteria bacterium
AAATTTTTTTATCAGAGGTAATGATACCTGATTGATAATGTAATGCGGTTGAAACAATAATGCGATACGCAGGATCAAAATGATTAAATCCTGAATATTGTACAGATAATGAAGCAATACTTGGATTGATATTCAACACTTGGATATTCCGCGCTGCGAGCATCAATTGCAAAAAATTTTCACATTCAGTCCCTGGATCTAAACGTTTTTTTGCAATTAACATTGCAATTTCCCAAAGACTAATATCACAACAAAAAATTTGATTTTTTTTAAATGCCACTTGCAGTGCTTTTTTTGCATTACTGGTTAATTTTTCAGGTTCAAGTGCATCAAAAATAAGCGCACACGTATCTAGAATGATCATTGATCGGCATCCCAGGCTTCAACAACCGGTGATACTACATCGCCAACTTTACAACTCTTCCGCAATTTTTTCAAAGTAGCAACGGCTTCACTCTGCTTATCAATAGGCGGCATAATCCGTGCAATTGCGCGCCCATGTGAAGTCACTAGGATCTCAGCGCCCATTGCAACATTGGATAAATATTGAGGTAAATGATTGCGCAATTCTGTCACATTTATTTCATACATGGCTTCTATCCCAATAATGTACATTTAAAATGTACATTATCTTTTCAGACCGGTCAAGTCATTATTTAGAGGTAGTTCAAAAAACTAATTTAATTTGCAGTAGAAATAAGCCTTTACTATAGTTATTAACTCTAATAAAGGTAATACCATGAAAAATATAATAAAAAACCTGGTTTCACTAGTTTGCTTATCACTTTTTTGCTTAGGCCTTGCTTTAATACCCGTACAAGCCAACCCCAAAGCATCTCAATCGCCCATCATGCTAGGCGGGCAATTTACCGATCATAATGCTGTTATCCAGCCCATATTATATTTAAGTCAAGATCAAGGGCACACATGGGCACACCAAATCACGGACGATCAAAATAAACCCCAAGATTTTAAAACAAATGGTTTAATTCTCGTTACCGATTGCTCTACGGCTGTATGTGGCAACGGTGGATATTATAGCGATCATAATATTCGTTTTCCTTTATTAGGCGTCAGTCAGAATCGAGGCGAAGTTTGGGATTACCATATCCATAAAAATGGAATGTTGCCCGCAGGTTTTGTCGATGATGGCATGATAGGATGGCTCAATTGTTTTGGTGATCATTGTGCCGCCATTGGCGAATATATGGGCGATCAAGAAAAAATTTATCCCCTATTGGCCGCAACGACCAATGCCGGATCCGATTGGAAATTAGCCGTAGATAAAAGTAATTTACCTCCTAATTTTTTTGATGAAGGTTATTTCAATTCCATTGACTGCGGAGCAAATTTCTGTGCGGCTGCAGGCGAATTTATAAATAATCAATTGTCAAAAACACCGATAATAGTCATGAGTACAGATCGCGCCAATACATGGCATTATGCAGTGGATGGCAGCAACAGCGAAACGCTCCCCGCAAATTATCAAAAAGGCGGCGTTTTTAGACGCACACAGTGTCTTGATAATGCTTGCGCCGCCGCAGGAACTTACATCAATCATGCACGTAAAACTGCAATCATGTTAGCCACCAGCGATGAAAACGCAAAGTGGACTTATAAAATCGACAGCAGGAATCATTCACCTGCAGGCTATTTTGATAATGGTTTTATTTATGGCATGCATTGTGAAACTCCCTTATGCACAGTGGTGGGAGGTTATACAGATGCTCAATATACCCAATTTCCAATGTTAATCGTGAGCCAAGACCAAACCAAAACCTGGCAATATAAAATGGATAAAACCAAAGAGTCTCTGCCGAAGGACTTTCATAATATGGGTGCTTTAAGTGAAGCGCATTGTTCTCCTCCGGTCTGCGCCGTTGTAGGTTATTATAAGGATTCACACAATATCCAATATCCTTTACTTTCAGTGAGCACCGATAATGCACAAACTTGGCAGTTTAAAGTACAAAAAGGCCTGAATTTACCGCCAGAATTTGGCAAATGGGGCACGTTGTATGATATTGATTGTCGTAAAAACCGCTGTGCTGCAACCGGTTATTATAATGACCCTCATGGTGCAGGGTACCCTATCGTGATTGAAAGCAATGATAGCGGAAACACTTGGGAATACGTTGTAGGAAAGGGCAAGGCATTACCTACCGATTTCAAAAATTCTCCTTCATTTTTTGTAGTCAAATGTGATGAAGAAGCGTGTTATGCGGGTGGTCGATATTTTAATTCAAGAGGCAGTATGGAACCCATGCTGGTTGTCAGTACAAGTGCTGGAAAACCCTGGGAATTTATTGTTGATACCGCTAATGCACTACCAGAAAACTATATCACCAATGGATATTTTACGAATCGGTAGTGAAAACTCCGTCATTGTGCGTAAGTGCTCCGTCATTGCGAGCGCGTAGCGCGTGGCAATCCAGGCAAAATCTCTCAATCAATCAAAGATCCCACCTGGATTGCCACGCCTTCGGCTCGCAATGACGGAGGCTTCGGCTCGCAATGACGGAGCACTTACTCTCAATGACGGAATTCGCATCTTGGGGTAGTATTGGTATAGAATATTCAGATTATTCATCCATTTTACGAGGATTTTATGCTAGATCCCTTGGTCATCGTCAGCATTGCTCGCACGCCTATTGGCTCATTTCAAGGTGAATTTGCAACATTAAATACGATTACATTAGGTGCTAGCGCCATTCACGGCGCGATTTCCCGCGCGCAATTACATGTAAATGATATTGATGAAGTGATTATGGGCTGCGTTTTACCCGCAGGACTGGGTCAAGCGCCCGCACGTCAAGCCGCTTTGAGTGCTGGACTGCCAACGAGTGTACCGTGTAGCACGATTAATAAAGTATGCGGATCAGGGATGAAAGCGATTATGTTGGCGCAAAACTTAATCGCTCAAGGTGAAAATAACATTATGGTCGCAGGTGGAATGGAAAGTATGACGAACTCCCCCTACTTGCTACCCAATGCGCGCGCGGGTATGCGTCTTGGACATGGCAAAGTATTAGATCATATGTTTTTAGATGGTCTGGAAGATGCTTATGAAAAAAAATTAATGGGTGTTTATGCGGAAATAACCGCGCAGCGTTATCATTTTACCCGTGAAGCCCAAGATGCATTTGCCATTCGATCGTTAGAACGTGCGCAAAATGCCGCAAAATTAGGGATTTTTAAACAGGAAATCATTCCCGTTCATGTTACAGATAAAACAGAAAGAATCGTCGATGTTGATGAAGGCCCCGCAAAATTAAAAGCGGAAAAAATTCCGCAATTGCGTCCGGCGTTTAATCCAGAGGGGACCGTCACAGCGGCGAATTCTAGTTCTATCGCGGATGGCGCTGCAGCCATCGTTATTATGAAACTCTCTGAAGCACAAAAAAGAGGCATCAAACCTTTAGCTAAAATGATGGGCTGCACACAATTCTCCCATGATCCCGCCTGGTTTACTACCGCACCCGTTGGCGCAATTAAAAAATTATTAACCCATATTGATTGGGATATTGATTCCGTTGATTTATTTGAGATCAATGAAGCCTTCGCTGTAGTTGTGATGGCGGCGATGCATGATTTAAATTTACCAGTGAATAAAGTGAATATCCATGGCGGCGCTTGTGCACTCGGCCACCCGATTGGGGCTTCAGGTGCACGCATTCTGGTGACATTAATAAATGCATTAGAACATTATCAATTCAATCGTGGCATTGCCGCATTATGCATAGGCGGCGGAGAAGCCACCGCCATCGCAATTGAACGTTGTCATTAAAAACCATCACCCCCCAGCTCTTCGTAAGTAAAATGAAAATGCGATTAAATTCAGTCATTGCGAGCGAGCCCCGTCATTGGGAGCGAGCCCCCGTCATTGCGAGCGTAGCGAAGCAATCCAGGCAAGATCTTTAATTGCA
>CAZPAA010000208.1:0-3915 GCA_964584425.1 uncultured Gammaproteobacteria bacterium
GGTGGGAACGGGAAATCCGCTGTTGACTACCGATTAAGCGCCCAGTCTTCGCGGGATGGAAATTAAAGCCGATTTACTAATTAAAGCCACCGGTGTTGATGGTATTTACACGGCTGATCCCAGCCTCGATAAATCCGCAACGCGCTATACGCATTTAACTTATACAGAAGCATTAGAACGAGAATTAGGCATTATGGATCTAGCGGCATTTTGCCAGTGCCGTGATTATGATATGCCGATCCGCGTGTTCAGCATTCGCAAATCGGGCGCATTATCACGGATCATTCAAGGCGAAGATGAAGGAACCTTAGTCTCAAGGAGCACAACAATATGAACAGTGTGATTCAAGAATCAACCAAACGCATGCATAAAGCGATAGAAAGTTTACAAAATGAATTTAAAAAAATGCGCAGCGGCCGTGCGCATCCGAGTCTGCTCGATCAAGTTAAAGTTTCATATTATGGGAATGATACGCCGCTTTCGCAGGTCGCCAATATTACCGTTGAAGATGCGCGTACCCTCGCCATCACCCCTTGGGATAAGCAAATGGTGGCCGCGATTGAAAAAGCCATTAGAACCTCTGATCTGGGTTTAAATCCAGCAACTGCTGGCACAGTGATCCGTGTGCCATTACCCGCCCTAACCGAAGAGCGGCGTAAAGACATGGTCAAGATTGTACGCAGCGAGGCGGAAGCAGGGCGTGTGTCCATTCGTAACATTCGTCGTGATGCCAATGCTGCGATTAAAGTCTTATTAAAAGAAAAAACCATCAGCGAAGATGATGAGCGGCGTTTAGAAGAACAAGTTCAAAAGTTAACCGATGAAAATATCGCGCAAGTCGATAAATTACTCGGTGAAAAAGAACAAGATCTCATGTCTGTTTAACTGCATAAGAGTTCAACTTGAATCAATCAAAACGCGCAGAACAACTCTCTCAATTTATCTTACCTGCCAAGATGCCTGCGCATATTGCAATCATTATGGATGGTAATGGACGCTGGGCGCAGCAACGCCATCTGCCGCGCGTTGCAGGGCACCGTGCTGGGATGCAAACCGTGCGTAATGTGGTGAGCGCTTGCGGACATTGGGGCATTAAAGCACTGACTTTATTTGCATTTAGTAGTGAAAATTGGGGTAGACCCGCGCAAGAAGTTCAATTTTTGATGAATTTATTTTATTCAACTTTGATGGAAGAAATCGATACGTTACATCAAAATAATATTTGTTTGCGGATCATTGGCGATACCACGGTGCTGAATCAAGAATTACAACAAGCCATAGATAAAGCGCAAAAACTAACCGCATTAAATACCGGGCTTAATCTGACCATTGCAATTAATTACGGCGGGCGTTGGGACATTGTCAAGGCTGCACAGAAAATTGCGGAAAAAGTGCAACACGGTTTATTGCAAGCAGCCGATGTGACGCAAAGCGTGCTCAGTGCGCATATGTCTTTAGCTGATTTACCTGAGCCAGATTTATTTATCCGCACGTCAAATGAACTTCGGATCAGCAATTTTCTACTCTGGCAACTGGCCTATACCGAATTATATTTTCCAGATTGTTTTTGGCCTGATTTTGATGATGCAGCTTTGCACGAAGCCATTTGTGCTTATGCGCAGCGTGATCGGCGTTATGGTGAGGTGAATGAATCTCCCAAGGTCGCACAACATGCTTAAAAACCGCATTATCACGGCGACTTTATTAATTTCTCTTGTTGTATTCCTTATTTTTTTTGCGAACACATTGATTCAGGCGGCGGTATTATTATTGATTGCTTTATGCGCGGGCTATGAATGGTTACGCTTGATTAGCGCAACCACTGCGCAAAAGATCTTATTTTATGATGTATTGATTTTTTGCGCTATTGTGTTTTATTACATGACATCGTTATCATCGTTTGTTTTATGGATTTCTTTAATCGCTTGGTTGATCGCTTTTGGCGTGATTGTTTTTTATCAGCAACACCAGGTTTATTTCCCAAAAAATAAATGGGTGAATACTGGTATCGGTCTTCTTTTAATTGTGCCGATGTGGGTCGGCTTATTTGCACTATTAAAAATAAATCCTTTATTAATGTTATTTTTACTCATCACCGTCTGGTCAGCGGATATTTTTGCATTTTTTGCCGGCAGATGCTTCGGACGTCATTTATTGATTGAAAGGGTCAGTCCCGCAAAAACTTGGGAAGGTGTGATAGGCGCGCTAGTTGGCACCGGCATTGTGGCGTATATTTGCATCCGACTATTTTTTCCTGAAATGCCTGTGCTTCCTTTACTATTGTTATCGCTATTGATGGTCCCCATATCCATTATCGGCGATCTATTCGAAAGTATGATAAAACGTATTTATGGCGTTAAAGACAGCGGCCAATTATTACCCGGTCATGGCGGGGTTTTGGATCGCCTTGACAGTTTAACTGCCGCTGCGCCTATTTTTGTTTGTTTATATTTTTTCTTTATTGCGTGAGAGGAATATGAAAAAAATTACACTATTAGGTGCAACGGGCTCGATAGGCGTTCAAACCTTAGAAGTGATACAAGCACAAAAAACGCATGAAGTATTTGCATTAAGCGCCGATCGTAATGTTAGCGCTCTTTTCAATTTATGCATGACGCATCAGCCACGCTTTGCGGTGATGACACAAGAAGCGGCAGCGCTTGAACTTAAACAATTACTGGCTGCGCAACACTCAAAAACTATTGTGCTAGAAGGTGCATCAGCACTGATCGAAATTGCCTCACATCCAGAGGTTGATACCGTAATGGCAGCCATTGTTGGCAGCCCAGGACTTGCACCTACACTTGCCGCGGTGAAGGCGGGTAAATGTGTGCTACTTGCAAATAAAGAAGCGCTGGTCATGACAGGCCAATTATTTATGGATGCGGCAAAAGAAAATAATGCGGTATTATTACCGGTTGATAGCGAGCACAATGCGATTTTCCAATGTTTGCCTGTCCCGCATCTGACGGAGTTACCGCAGCAAAGTATTAAGAAAATTTGGCTGACTGCATCTGGCGGGCCATTTTTAAATCGCGCACTCTCTGAGTTAGTGTCGGTGACTCCCGAGCAAGCGATTGCGCATCCCAACTGGAATATGGGAAAAAAGATTTCAGTTGATTCTGCGACGATGATGAATAAAGCATTAGAAATTATCGAAGCGTATTGGTTATTTTCTATTTCAAGTGAAGAGATTGAAGTGGTGATTCATCCACAAAGTATTGTGCACTCGATGGTGGAATATGTGGACGGTTCATTTTTAGCACAACTTGGATTTCCCGATATGCGCACGCCGATCGCACACACGCTGGCTTGGCCCAATCGCGTGCCTTCTGGCGCACCGCTATTAGAATTATTTAAAACGGGTGGTCGCTTAGACTTTTTACCGCCGTGCGAAAAGCGCTTCCCTGTATTAGATCTAGCGCGTCAGGTGCTAAAAGCCTCTGGCACCGCAGGTGCTATTTTCAATGCTGCGAATGAAGTCGCCGTCGCCGGATTTTTAAATCATGAAGTGGCTTTTACTGATATTCCAAAAGTGATCGAAGAAACCTTAAATGCAGTTGAAGGCAAACAGGCTTCAAATCTTGAAGTCATTTTAGAAGCAGATAAAAAGGCAAGGTTATGCGCGCAGATGAAAAAGAGAAAATTAAACGATCTAATCCCCCTTTGAAAAAGGGGGGCAGGGGGGATTTTGAGATTTTTGTGTACAATTAAACATCTTAAAATCCCCCGCCCTACGGGCACCCCCTTTTTTAAAGGGGGATTAAACAAAGAGAAACTTGAATGAGCATTATCACCAATATTTTCGCCTTCATCCTCACACTAGGCATTTTAATCACCTTCCATGAATGGGGACACTTCATCGTCGCTAAAAAACTCGGATTTAACGTGCAGGACTTTTTTATTTGTTTTTGT
>CAZPAA010000209.1:0-3882 GCA_964584425.1 uncultured Gammaproteobacteria bacterium
ACAACCCCTTTTCAAAGAGGGACTGCCTAGCGTGGTCCGCATCCAAACGCAGCACACAGAATTAATAAAACAAAACGTTTTCCATTTTACCTGACTATCTCTTCAAATGTAATCCCTGCTTTATTTAAAATATGACGCAGCACATCGCGATGGATTTGGATAGTCAGCAACCATCCTCCTGCTTCATCGTTTTGCTCAAACGAGATGGCTTGATGTTCATAGAGTTGTGCGCGGATAAAACCCATGTCGGCGCTTAAGTGGATCTGACATTTAATTAATTCTGCTGACAATGCTTTTGCGATGGCTTGTTCTAAACCGATCATGCCTTGACCGGTTTTTGCTGAAATGGCCACCACTTCTTTTGGTGAATGGCCTTCTTCTAGTTGATCGATTTTATTTAAGACTTGGATTTGAGGAACAATATTTGCGCCTATCTGTTTTAAGACTTCATTCCAATGTGCGATTTTTTCTTCTCGCCTCGGGTCGCTTACGTCAATCACATGCAGTAATAAATCTGCATCGCGCGTTTCTTCTAAGGTGGCGGAAAAGGCTTCTACCAATTGATGTGGTAAATGCTGCACGAATCCTACGGTGTCGACTAAGATCACATCGCCAACGCCAGGTACTTGAATGCGGCGCAAAGTCGGATCTAGTGTTGCAAATAATTGATCGGCAACAAAAACCATTTCATGCGTTAATAAATTGAATAAGGTTGATTTACCGGCATTGGTATAACCCACTAGGGAAACGGTAGGCATTGCACTTTTGCGACGACTTTTACGACTTGCGCTGCGCTGGGCTTTTATTTTTGCTAAGCGCTCAAGCAGGGTTTTAATGCGTAGGCGAATTAAGCGCCGATCGGTTTCTAGCTGCGCTTCACCCGGGCCGCGCAAACCTATTCCACCTTTTTGACGCTCTAAGTGCGTCCAGGTGCGAACTAAACGGGTTGATAAATGGGTTAATTGCGCGAGCTCGACTTGTAATTTACCTTCAAAACTTTGCGCGCGCTTAGCAAAAATATCGAGAATCAATCCGGTGCGATCGACAACACGGCATTTTAATTGCTTTTCTAAATTTCTTTCTTGTGAAGGCGACAAACTATGATTGACGATGATGAGTTCAGCTTGATGTTCTTGCACTATTTGCGCCACTTCATCCACTTTGCCCTTGCCGATTAAGTAACGCACATCGACGCGTTCACGCCGGGCAACAATCAAATCAACGATTTGCGCGCCGGCTGCTAATGCAAGTTCTTGAAACTCAGCCAGATCTTCATTATCACTGGCCTTGATTAAATCCACATGTATAAGCAGCGCACGCTCGCCCACTAGAAATTACCTGGAGGGACCGCTTCTTCTTCCTCTGCGATAAGACCGGCTGGCATTTTCACATTACGCGCAGGAACGATGGTTGAAATGGCATGTTTGTATACCATTTGACTCACGGTGTTTTTTAATAAAATAACAAACTGATCAAATGATTCAACTTGTCCTTGCAACTTAATCCCATTCACCAAATAAATAGCAACCGGTACGCGTTCTTTACGCAAGGCATTCAAAAAGGGATCTTGTAACATTTGGCTTTTAGACATTTTTATTTTCCTTATCAAGAAGCGGAAGATTTTATCGAGGTTTCTTAAAGATTGCAATGACTAAGTATGGATTCTAGTGAATTAGGTACAAACCAAGTTAAATCAGGCCATTTACGCAGCCAGGTCACTTGGCGTTTGGCTAATTGACGCGTGGCTGCCAAGCATTTGGCTCGCATGGTTGGGAGATCAATTTCGCAAGAATAATATTCCCACGCTTGGCGATAACCCACCGCGCGCATCGAGGGTAAATCGGGAGATAAATCGCCGCGATTAAATAAGTGTTCCATTTCCTGCAAAAAGCCTTGTTCTAACATGGCATCAAAGCGCTGCGCGATATTGTGATGTAGAACTTCGCGATCGGCGGGCATCACCGCAAGTGCACGGATATCGTAATTTAATTGCTGTTTTTTCGCACTGATTTGCCAGATGCGCAGCGGAATGCCGGTTGATTCATACACTTCTAATGCGCGTAAAATGCGCTGGGTATCATTCGCGTGAAGTTGTTGTGCACTTTCGGGATCTATGTTATGCAGCTGTTGATATAAAAAATCTAAACCGTGTTTTTGCAAACGATCGAACAGCATTAAGCGCACCGCTAAATCTGTTTCTGGCAATGAAGAAAGACCTGATCTTAGCGCATTAAAATACATCATTGTCCCGCCAACTAATAACGGGATTTTGTTACGGCTTAAGATATCGTTAATGGCTTGTTTTGCGTCTTTGCAAAAATCTGCGACATTGTAGGGATCGCTAGGATCACAAATATCGATTAAATGATGCTTTATTTCTTTTTGTTCCGCTACACTCGGTTTTGCGGTACCAATATCCATTCCTTTATAAACAAGCGCAGAATCAACACTGATAATCTCGCCATTAAGACGCTGTGCCATTTCTAAAGCGAGGGCCGATTTGCCGCACGCCGTTGGGCCCATCAGGAAAATCAGTGTGTTGCTGGAATGTGTTGCGTCAACCATGGCGAAAATCATATCATAAAAATCGATATTGCATGGCCTCGATAATGAATTCAACAAACGGTTTAATCTGGCCTGTACAAGAAGCTTTTTCAAGTGAGGCCATATAACGGCTACGTTCTTCCACACGAATAATAGTCCAGGGATAACCATTTGCAGAAAATAATGTATTCATTAAAAAGCGTGCCATACGACCGTTACCATCAGGATAGGGATGGATATACCCTATTAAAAAATGGCCGAGCACACCACAAACAGCAGGATGTTTTTCTGTTGTCATTTCTAAAAATAATGCATCCATTGCATCACGAAGCGCATAATAGGGTAATGGCACATGTCTTGAACCTCGGATATAAACAGGACGATTTCTAAAACCTCCAATATCTTGCGGTTCAATAATACCGGCAATCACACAAGGACTAAAAAGCGATGCATACCAACGAGACATACTTTGTGAAAGAATCGTGTTATCTTTTTTATCAAATAATTCCGATACGGTTTTTCTTACTTCCTGAAAAGCCAGTGCATAACCTTTTGCTGCGAGGGCATTGACTTCATCTCTATCTTGCGGATGATCAATCGGGTTCCATTTACCCATTTTAATTTTGGCGATTAATTCAGGTGTTACCCGATAACCTTCGATCGATAAGGAATGGTAGGCATCATGGATGTATAGATCATCCATTTCCGCGAGTACTTTGTTAAGCGCACTGCTTTTTTTAGCAACCGGAAATAGATTGATAATGGTTTCACGCATACGATGCCATAGGGCCTGAACGCGCCCTGCATACGGTGATTTAGGTAAATTATTTTTATCAAAATGAAGTTTAATATGATCAAATGGATTTTTAATTTCATATTTAATTTTTTCAAAGCCTGCAAGCAGCGTAATATTTTGCAAATATTCTGCGCGATCCAGCGCTCCCATCTTTTGATACGCGCCAATTATTCGGCCAATTGCTTGTACATTTGCAATTTTGATGGCGGATTTTGCAAGCATTTGCAGATCAACCATGCTTAATGCAAGCTCAGCTTCTAGTGGATGCTTACGAAACCAATTCGGTATACTGAGCATTAAGGCATCAGACAATGCTAATATCTTCAGTCCATGACTTTCAACAACTTGACATTGCGCGTATTTTTCGGGTTTTTTAAGCGTTTGTAGCGTAAGTCCACCGGGCAGTGCTTGGTGTCTTCTTGTATTTTCATTGATGTAAACAATCACGCCTTTAGGTTGAGTAGGTATTCCGGTATGCATATCCAAGGAGTCTTAGGGAGATAAATTATAGTCTTCTTTAAAATGACCTGAAAAATATTTGA
>CAZPAA010000210.1:0-3866 GCA_964584425.1 uncultured Gammaproteobacteria bacterium
ACAGCCGTTTAATGCTGGACGTTATCATTCTTTGATGGCAGAAAAAGCAAGCCTACCGGATGTTCTGCAAATTGATGCCTATAGTGAACCCGATATCATTATGGGCGTGAGTCATAAACAGCATTTAACATTTGCTGTTCAGTTTCATCCAGAATCCATATTAACACCAGATGGGTATTATTTAATCAGTAATTTTTTAAAGATAGCGAAGATTGAACCATGCTAACAAAATACTTGAAGCAATTACTGCAACAACACAATTTAACCGAAATAGAATGCGCTGATGCGCTAGAAATAATGTTAACCTTAGAAAACCCAATTCAAATCGGTGCTTTTCTCTCCCTGATGCGTGCTAAAGGTGAGACGGCCACTGAAATCGCTGGATTTGTTTCGCAAATGCAAAAACATCAAATTTCTATCAATGTTGGCTTCCCAGTATTAGATATTGTGGGTACCGGTGGAGATGCTGCTAATACTGCGAATATTTCAACGAGCGCAAGTATTTTGGCGGCAAGTTGCGGCGTTCCTGTATTAAAACACGGTAATCGTGCGGTTTCATCAAAATCAGGTGCTGCAGATGTATTAGAAGCGTTAGGCTTAAATTTACAACAAACCCCAGAACAAGTGACTCAATCAGTAAAGCAACATTCTATAGGATTTTGTTTTGCACCGAATTTTCATCCGGCATTATTAACTTTAAAACCCATACGTAGCGCCTTGAAAATCCCAACATTTTTTAATTTACTCGGGCCGCTACTTAATCCGGGTAAAGCAGAATATATGGTTCTAGGCGTCTTTTCAGTTTCAACCCAAAAACTAATGGCTGAAGTTTTATCTAAATTAGGCATTAAACGTGCAATGATTGTTTTTGGCAATGGCTTAGATGAACTCAGCTGCTTAGGTCCTTGCGATGTGATTGAAATAACTGAAGGAAAGCAGCAGCATTATACGCTTGATCCTTTACAATTAGGCTTGCCTAGATGTGAATTGAATGATTTAATCGGGGGCGATGCGCAGCATAATGCCAAGTTATTACAGCAAGTCGTAGAAAATAAGCAAAGTGGCCTTGCGAATACAGCCATTTTAAATGCAGCCGCAGCGGTTTATATTTATGGCAAGACACAGGATATCTTTCAGGGGATCCAAATGGTCCGTGAAAATATTGCAAATGGTCGCGCTAAACAAACATTAGAGAGCTTTATCCATGCATGATACTTTGAAAAAAATCATACTTCAAAAAGAAATTGAAGTTGCACACATAAAAGAATCTCTTTTAGAAGAGGAAGATAGTCCACTTGAGAACGTGATGCGTGGCAAAATAGGCCATCGTAAAATTAAATCACTTAAAAAAGATTTGAACAAATAACTGGAAATCAGTGCTGAAATTAAACGGGCTTCACCCGCAAATGGCTTATTAGCGGAAATTCCAGATGCAGCTCAATTGGCCAAACAATATCAGCAAGCAGGGGCTGCTGCCGTTTCGGTATTAACTGATGAGCTTTTTTTTAAAGGATCAGTTGCTGATTTACAACAAGTGAGTTTAGCCCTGCAGGATACATCCTGCGCTGTGTTGCGCAAAGAATTTATTATCGATGAAATCCAAATTGCACAAGCCGCACAATTTGGCGCGGATGCCGTGTTACTGATTATGGCGGTTACGCAAGATAAAACCCAAGAGCTGCTAAATTATGCACATTATTTAGGTTTAGAAGTATTGTTAGAAGTGCACACTGAAGAAGAGCTTGAAATGGCACTCGATACAGACGCCAAAATTATTGGAGTGAATAATCGCAATTTACACACACTTAAAGTCGATGTAAACACTTCGCTAAATTTAATTGAATATATGCCCAAGAATATTGTCAAAGTCTCTGAGTCAGGTATTCATGATGCAAAAATCGCGCATGAATTATTTGCTGCAGGATTTGATGCTTTGTTAGTCGGAGAAGCGTTGGTTAAATCCAGTCATCCTAAAAAACTAATTGCAGACATGCGCGAGGCAGAATATGACCGTGCGCGTTAAAATCTGCGGGATTAAAACGTTGGAAATGGCGCGCTTTTGTGCTAAAGCAGGGGCAGATTATATTGGTATTGTGATGTGTGAAAAGTCACCAAGATATGTGAATTTAAATAAAGCGCGGTTGATTGCAAGGGCTGCAAATGATGCAGGTGTTATTCCTGTTGCGGTGTTTAGAGATTCAGATGTTAATACCATTACGGAAATATGTCGGGATTTAAATGTATTGCATGTGCAACATCATGGAGATTTATCTGTTTTAGATCAATTATCTGATGAGTTTCATAAGATTTATGTGATGCCTTTGCAAAGTTTTGAACCTGGATTGCGCAGCTTAGCTCGCAATGACGAGGACTTTTTGATGTTTGATAGTTCTCGCCCCGGGACCGGGGAAAAGATAGATTGGACTTTAATAAAAGCGCCGCTGAATGTGCGTTTCTTTGTAGCCGGTGGTTTGACCGTTGATAACGTTTCTCAAGCAATTGCAATCACAAAACCTTTTGCAGTGGACGTTTCCAGTGGCGTAGAACAAAACGGGGAAAAATCCGAATTCCTCATTCAACAATTTATTAATAAGGTACACCATGGTTGATACGCAACATTATTTTGGACAATTTGGCGGGCAGTTCTTGCCTGAATTATTGCTAGCGCCCATTACGCAAGTTGAACAAGCATTTAATGAGATTAAAAATGATCCTGAATTTACCAGAGAACTAGATACAATTTTAACAACTTATGCCGGACGCCCAACGCCGTTAACAGAAGTGAAACGTTTTTCAGAAGCGATCCAGGGTCCACGTATATTTCTAAAACGCGAAGATTTACTCCACACAGGTGCACATAAATTTAATAATGCAATCGGGCAATGTTTATTAGCCAAACATATGGGCAAAACCCGCATCATCGCTGAAACCGGCGCGGGTCAACATGGTGTTGCTACCGCAACCGCCTGTGCATTATTAGGTCTAGAGTGTGTGATTTACATGGGCTCAGTCGATATGGCTCGCCAAGGACCCAACGTTGCACGTATGCGGTTATTAGGTGCAAAAGTTGTGAGTGTAGAAAATGGCTCACGCACTTTAAAAGATGCTGTCAATGAGGCGTTACGTGATTGGGCTGCAAATTTTACCCAAAGTCATTATTGTTTAGGTTCAGCACTGGGACCTTATCCCTATCCACAAATGGTCGCATATTTCCAGCAAGTCATCGGCATTGAAACCAAGGCGCAATGTATTGATCGTTTTGGTAAAAACCCAGATGTTGTCATCGCTTGCGTGGGCGGTGGCTCAAATGCCATCGGTATTTTTTCAGCCTTTTTAGATAATACCGAAGTGGAACTGATCGGTGTAGAAGCTGGCGGCACCGGCGTTAAAACGGGTGAACACGCGGCACGTTTTTTAAGTGGAAAACCCGGTGTGATCCACGGTTGTTACAGTTATTTGTTGCAAGATGAACAAGGTCAAGTGGCGCAAACGCATTCAATTTCTGCGGGTCTTGATTATCCCATGGTAGGGCCTCAACACGCCGATTTATTTATGCGTCATCGCGTGACATATGTGAATGCACAAGACAATGAAGTCATAGCTGCATTTAAATTATTAGCGAAAACAGAAGGGATCATTCCTGCTTTAGAATCATCACATGCACTGGCCCATGTCGCTAAAATAGCCAAAGATTGGCCCAAAACACTGAATGTGGTGATAAATCTTTCAGGTCGAGGCGATAAAGATTTACCGCAGTTGTTTGAAAGAAAATTATTAGGAGTATAGCTGTGTGATATCCCTCATCCGCCCTTCGGGCACCTTCTCCCTGAGGGAGAAGGATCTCTCTAGTTAACCACAGGGAATAA
>CAZPAA010000211.1:0-3827 GCA_964584425.1 uncultured Gammaproteobacteria bacterium
CGAAGATATCATGGGCCGTTCGATTGCACATAGCATCATTGAAAAAGCCTCAGGCGAAGTAATTGTAACCGCCAATGCGGAAATCAATGAAGAATTGATCAAAATCTTAATTCAAAATCATGTGAATACTTTTGAAATATTACATACCAATGATTTTGATAGAGGACCTTATATTTCTGACACGCTGCGCATTGATCCCACACAAAGTCAACTCGAAGCGTTGGTAGAAATTTATCGCATGATGCGCCCAGGCGAGCCACCCACAAAAGATGCAGCAGAAAATTTATTCGCAAATTTATTCTTCAATGAAGATCGTTACAGTTTATCTGCCGTTGGCCGGATGAAATTTAACCGTCGCGTAGGCCGTAAAGAATCTGAAGGTTCAGCGGTACTCAGCAAAGAAGATATCATCGATGTGATCAAAACTCTAATCGACATTCGTGATGGTCGCGGTACGGTGGATGATATCGATCACCTCGGTAATCGTCGTGTACGTAGTGTCGGTGAATTGGTTGAAAATCAATTCCGCGTAGGCTTAGTCAGAGTTGAGCGCGCAGTTAAAGAGCGCTTGAGCCTTGCTGATTCTGAAGGCGCGATGCCACAAGATTTAATTAACGCGAAACCTGTTTCTGCTGCGATTAAAGAATTTTTTGGTTCTAGCCAATTGTCACAGTTTATGGACCAAAATAATCCGCTATCTGAAATTACGCATAAACGCCGTATTTCTGCGCTAGGCCCAGGTGGCTTAACCCGCGAGCGCGCAGGGTTTGAAGTGCGCGACGTGCATCCAACTCATTATGGCCGTGTTTGCCCAATTGAAACACCGGAAGGTCCAAACATTGGTTTGATTAACTCGCTTGCCGTGTACGCACGTACCAATGAATATGGCTTTTTAGAAACACCTTGCCGTAAAGTCGTTGATGGAAAAGTCACCGATGAAATTGATTATTTATCTGCAATCGATGAAGGTGATTTTCATATTGCGCAAGCGAGTGCCGCGCTTGATAAAAATAACCGTCTGGTCGATGAATTAGTGCCTTGTCGGTATCATAATGAAAACACGTTCGTGAGCAAAGATAAAATTGATTACATTGACGTATCGCCTAAACAAATTGTGTCTGTGGCCGCATCACTGATTCCATTTTTAGAGCATGATGATGCAAACCGTGCGCTCATGGGATCAAACATGCAACGTCAAGCAGTTCCAACATTAATCGCTGATAAACCGTTAGTCGGTACTGGAATGGAACGTATTGTTGCACGTGATTCCGGTGTGACCGTGTTAGCCAAACGTGGTGGTGTGGTTGATGCCGTAGATTCAGGCCGTGTCGTGGTGAAAGTCAGTGATGATGAAACCGAAGCCGGGGAAGCGGGCGTTGATATTTACAACTTGGTTAAATACACACGTTCTAATCAAAATACTTGCATTAACCAACGTCCATTGGTTGAGCCAGGCGATATCATCAGCAAAGGCGATACCCTTGCTGACGGTTCTTCTACCGATCTGGGCGAACTCGCTTTAGGACAAAACTTATTAGTCGCATTTATGCCGTGGAATGGTTACAACTTCGAAGATTCTATTTTAATCTCCGAGCGTTTAGTGCAAGAAGACAGATTTACTTCCATTCATATTGAAGAACTCACTTGTATCTCGCGTGATACCAAATTGGGACCTGAAGAAATTACTGCAGATATCCCAAATGTCGGTGAGAGTGCACTCGGTAAATTAGACAACGCGGGCGTTGTGTATATCGGCGCAGAAGTGAAAGCAGGTGATATTCTGGTTGGTAAAGTCACACCTAAAGGTGAAACTCAGCTGACCCCAGAAGAAAAATTATTGCGCGCGATCTTCGGTGAAAAAGCCTCCGACGTTAAAGACACTTCACTGCGTGTTCCGACCGGCATGAACGGTACGGTTATCGATGTGCAAATCTTTATTCGTGATGGCGTAGAAAAAGACGAGCGTGCCCAAGCCATTGAAGCCGCAGAGCTGAAAAAAGTACAAAAAGATCTCAATGATGAATACCGCATTGTAGAAAACGATGTGTATCAACGGATCAATAAATTGTTACTGGATAAAACGTCTGCCGGTGGACCGAAAGGCCTAAAATCTGGCGATGTGATAACCGCGGAATATTTAGCGCTTCTTCCTCATGATAAATGGTTCGAAATTCGCTTGAAGAAAGATGAAGACAATGCGCAGCTTGAAAGCTCACGTGATCAACTCGTAGAACTTCGCAAAGCCTATGACGAAAAACTCGAAGAAAAACGTAAGAAGATCACACAAGGGGATGATTTAGCCCCTGGCGTACTTAAAATTGTCAAAGTTTATATGGCAGTCAAACGTTATATTCAACCTGGCGATAAAATCGCAGGTCGTCACGGTAACAAAGGCGTGATTTCAACCATTGTTCCGGTTGAAGATATGCCGTACTTACCTGATGGTACACCGGTTGATATCGTATTAAATCCATTGGGCGTACCTTCGCGGATGAACGTCGGACAAGTATTGGAAACGCATTTGGGCTGGGCCGCAAAAGGCCTAGGCGAGAAAATTGGCCAAATGCTGGATAACCAAGAAAAACTGAATAATATCCGTGAATTTATTGGAAAAATTTATGATATTGGTGGCACCAACAATAAAAGCGCACTGAAATCACTCAATGATATGGAATTATCTTCATTAGCCAAACGTTTGCGTAAAGGTGTGCCGATGGCAACGCCGGTATTCGATGGCGCGAGCGAAGATAAAATCAAAGGCATGTTAAAACTCGCGGGCTTACCCGAATCTGGGCAAACGATTTTATATGATGGTCGTACTGGGGACGCATTTGATACACCCGTCACTGTCGGTTACATGTACATCCTTAAATTACACCATTTAGTGGATGATAAAATGCACGCACGTTCCACAGGTTCTTACAGCTTAGTGACACAGCAACCGCTGGGTGGTAAAGCGCAGTTCGGTGGTCAACGTTTCGGAGAAATGGAAGTGTGGGCACTGCAAGCGTATGGTGCTGCATACACCTTGCAAGAAATGCTCACTGTAAAATCAGATGATGTGGTTGGCCGTACTCGCATGTATAAAAACATCGTGGATGGCGATCACCGTATGGAAGCCGGCATGCCAGAATCCTTTAACGTATTAATTAAAGAGATTCGCGCATTGGCACTGAATATAGATTTGGATCGTGAATAAAAAGGGTTATCCCCCTTTGAAAAAGGGGGGTAGGGGGGATTTAAGATTTTTGGAGTATAATCCAGCATCTCAAATCCCCCGCCCGAAGACGGGCACCCCCTTTACAAAGGGGGACTGACTAGAGGGCCTGATTTATGTAACAAACTTCTCAATTGGGGATTTTTGCATAAATCGGAGCATGCTAGAGGGTCCCCCTTTGGAAAAGGGGGGTAGGGGGGGATTTAA
This sequence comes from uncultured Gammaproteobacteria bacterium, assembly GCA_964584425.1. Taxonomy (GTDB): domain Bacteria; phylum Pseudomonadota; class Gammaproteobacteria; order JABCZS01; family JABCZS01; genus JABCZS01. The sequence goes on from CAZPAA010000211.1 coordinate 3,425, forward strand.
GATTTTTGGAGTATAATCCAGCATCTCAAATCCCCCACCCGAAGACGGGCACCCCCTTTACAAAGGGGGACTGACTAGAGGGGCCTGATTTATGTAACAAACCCTTCTCAATCGGGGGGATTAGTTTCGCATAAGTTTGTTTAATTTTTAACCGCATATAGGGGATACAGTCTTGAAAGATTTACTAGGTCTTCTAAGAGATCAAAACAGCGTAGACGATTTTGATGTTATTCGTATTTCTTTAGCTTCACCCGAGTCCATCCGTGCGATGTCGTTTGGTGAAGTCAGAAAGCCAGAGACAATTAACTACCGCACGTTTAAGCCCGAGCGTGATGGCTTGTTCTGCGCCAAAATATTTGCTACTGTTAAAGATTATGAGTTCTTATCTGGAAAATATAAGCGC
>CAZPAA010000212.1:0-3824 GCA_964584425.1 uncultured Gammaproteobacteria bacterium
GAAAAAAAATATATCACTTTATTAGTGGGTCGATGGCCGGCTAAGCAACATATCGTAGATTTACCTTTACACAAAAATATTTTAACCTCAGGTGAACGCATGGTGCGGGTTGACGAGAAGGGTAAAGCGGCGCGAACGATATTTAATTTAATAGAACATATAGGGACTTTAAGCTTAATGGAAGTGACCTTAATGACCGGGCGTACCCATCAAATTCGAGTACATGCGGCCTATAAAGGCCATCCGGTTGCTGGCGATGAAAAATATGGAGATAAATTAGCCAACCAAGAACTTCGAGGCAAAGGGTTAAAACGTTTATTCCTTCATGCTTCAGAATTATTGATTCCAAAGCCGGATGGTGGGACGATTGCGGTAAAAGCTAGACTCGATGAAAAACTTGCAGGATTTTTAAATGACTTTAAAACTGCCTTTTAAATTATTGATTTTTGACTGGGAAGGGACGTTAGCCGATCCGAGCTCTCTTTATTCGACTCGTTTATTTCCGAATACCCAGTCAGTATTAGCCAACTTACACAAACAGGGCTATTTGCTCGCCATCGCCACTGCCAGATCTAAAGCAGGACTTGCAGCGGATTTAATCTTTACTGATATCAAACATTTGATAAGTACAACCTGCACCGCAGAAGAAAGCGCGCCTAAGCCCAATCCTTTAATGTTGTTTCAAATATTGGAGCAACTGGCAATTACGCCGCAAGATGCTTTAATGATAGGTGATACCATTTATGATTTGGGCATGGCGCAGCAGGCTAAGGTTCATGCTTTGGCCGTCAGTTATGGCGTGCAGTCTCAAGCAGAATTGATGGCTTATCAACCGCTCGATTGTATCGATGCGATTATCAAATTACCCAATTGGTTAACTGACAGGAATAAATAATGCAAGATAATACACAAAATGCTGTTTGGGAACGTGAAGTGTTAGAAAAAGCCCTGTTAGCCAGCGTGCAAGAGCAGCGTCGTGCAAGACGCTGGGGAATATTTTTTAAATTATTATTTTGGGGCGCTATTTTGTTGCTGCTGTTTGCGCTCTTTTCTGATCACACCACGCACGGGCCATTAAGTCCGCATACCGCTGTGATTAACCTCGATGGTGCAATTGATCCGGAAATCAATAGTGCACAGCTAATCAATGAAGGCATCAACGCTGCATTTGAAGAAAAGCAAGCCCAAGGCATTATTTTAAAAATGAATAGTCCTGGCGGCAGCCCAGTACAAGCGGATATTGTTTTTCAGGAAATTATGCGCCTGCGTGCCCTACATCCCGAGAAAAAAATCTATGCCGTGGTAGAAGATGTCTGCGCTTCGGGTTGTTATTATATTGCTGCAGCGGCAGATAAAATTTATGCGAACCCAGCAAGTTTAGTAGGTTCCATTGGGGTATTATTTGATGGTTTTGGTTTTGTTGATACCTTAAATAAACTCGGCGTGCAGCGGCGCTTATTAACAGCTGGACAGAATAAGGGCTTTATGGATCCTTTTTCTCCCACCACGCCTGAAATGAATGGTTTTGTGCAAAGCATGCTGGATGATATTCATCAACAATTTATTAGTGCAGTCGAAAAGGGACGTGGCGATCGCTTAAAGAAAAATGATCTTTTATTCAGCGGTTTAGCCTGGACCGGTCATCAATCCTTAGATATGGGGCTGATTGATGAACTAGGTAGCACGGATTATGTAGCGCGCGAAATTATCGGTGCCAAAACTATGATTGATTATACGACTAAACCTAATTGGCTAGAACGTTTTGGTCAACAAATGGGAGCTAGTTTTATGCATGCGTTGCGTTCTGAAATTTATACGCAGCAATTGATGTAAAAATTTTCAATATGAGCTTAGTAAAATATGCTTTAGAAGCGCTAAATGAAGCGCTTAAAGATTTTACCATCAATGATGATGTTGAATTTAAAATTCAAGATCTAAAAGTTGTTGAAATCAATAATTTCATTAGAAAAAATAATTCAATTAAAATTACTTTTGCTAATCCCGTTTTATTCAATTATTCCTCTGATATTTTTCTTGCACTTTCAAGGCACAAAGATTTTCGTTATGCCAAATTAAGCAATGATTGGCGTGAAATTTCAGTTGAAATGCATCAAAATAAAATTGAAGCTGAAGATTTACAAGATTATCAATTTGAACAAATTTATCAAAATGATAAGAATCAGCTTGCTTATCTTATTCTTGAAGAAACGCTTCTCGAAGTCGAGAAAGCTGAAAAAAACATCACTCAAAAAAAACATTCAAATGCTAAGGATGAGATTAGAATAAAAACTTTGCTGCGGCGCAATGACTTTGAAACTAATGAAGAGCTATTCCATATTTTAAATGGTTATATTCAATCAATTTCTCATCTGACTATTGTGCGTTTTTTAGCATCGATGAATTTACAAGAATTTAGTCGCATTATTAGAATTCGTGATATTCGATTTAATGGCGACAGCGCATATGCATCGATTGATTTGATGAAAAGACACGGAAAAATGCTTCTACCCGGGTTTACATTAAAAGATGCACAGGAGATGGTTGATGCTAACCATGAGAAACTTAACAATAGGATAGATGTATTCTTAGCCCACAGCTTCGAAAAGGCAACCCCAACGATTATAAGCAATCGAAATTTTTTGTTACATGCAATTTTTATCAGAGGTAATCAAAGTAATCTTTTTTTATCGTATGAAATATTTTCATACATCCAGGAATACCAATCTTTTATTAATTATCTATTGACGCAAAATAATATGGATGAAGTTCTTGCGCGCGTCCTTCTTTATGCATATAAAAGGGATAATTTATTATTTGATCACACGATCACAAGATGTCAATATACGCTACTTTGCATGATTGCAGGTGGTGAAGCACGACAATGCGTTGAATATTATTTTAATAATATGACTTCAATTGATAAGGCGTTGGAAATATTATCTAGTCTTAGTAATGCAAGTTTTGCTTCGCTCTCAGTTCCGAACCAAGAGCTTTTTATTTTTGAATTAAGCCGGGATCGCACTGGGCAACTGTTAAATTCTGCGCTTGATAAATTAGTAGCAAACACAACAGATTATTTATCTTTATTAACACCAGTAATTGGTGAATATCAAAAAGGCAGATTAAAAGATGGAACACCCGCAAGCACAGCGATGCTTAATTTATTACAAAAAACCGTAAACGATAAAAATACCGTACCGTTTACTAAAGAAGAGATGATCAAAATTTTTATCTTAATGCATAATTATATGACGGTCGCTTTCAGTAAAAGTTATTTTGGAAACATCACCTTTGAAATTTTGGCGCAACGCTTAACCCACATCTATGAAGGACTCCAAAACGATATCGGCGTAAAAAATACATCACAACCTTCAGCAGCACTGATTATTTATACCAAGATTAAGGCGCTTGATGCCGAAAATATCAGAAACGATTTTAAGCGGGCATTTGAAGAAGAGAAATCAAAATATTCGGAGTTTACACTTTTTAGCTTTAAATAATCTTAACGCCTTCTTGTTCGAGCATTTTAATCAGCGCAATCATGGGCATACCAATTAATGAGGTGGGATCCAAAGAGATAATTTTCTCAACTAAAGCGATCCCTAAGCCCTCGCTTTTAACGCTGCCGCAGCATTCATAGGGTTGCTCGGCGTGGAGATAGGCTTCAATCTGGGCTTGAGTCAATTGCTTAAAATAAGTATCAGTAATTTCAATATGTTGCTGGATATTCTTCGAGTGGGTATTTAATAAGCAAAGACCCGAAATAAACTGCACCTTTTTCCCGCTCATGCTTTTTAATTGTGCAACACCGGCTTCAAAATGAT
>CAZPAA010000213.1:0-3810 GCA_964584425.1 uncultured Gammaproteobacteria bacterium
ATTAAAAATAGTATGGATAAAAGTATCTTAGTTAAAAGAATCGTCTATTGGGGATTGGGGGGCATTTTGGCCGATTTTACGCTAGCCATGAGGACAAAATGCCTCCCAACCCCCAATAGACGATTGCATTTTACAACGAAAACTCATCGCCTAAATAAAGCCGTCTTGCTTCGGCGTTATTGAGGATCTCTTGTGGGGTGCCTTTGGCGATGAGTTGGCCGTGGCCCATGATGTAGGCGTGTTCGCAGATGTCTAGGGTTTCGCGGACGTTGTGATCGGTGATTAAAATACCAATGCCGCGGTTGGCGAGGTATTGGATCATTTTTTTGATGTCGATGATGGAGAGGGGATCTACGCCGGCGAAGGGTTCATCTAATAGAATGAATTCTGGATCGCGGGCGACGGCGCGGGCGATTTCTACGCGACGACGCTCGCCGCCGGAGAGACTGATGCCCATATTTTTTGCAATGTGTTCGATGTTAAATTCTTTCAATAACGCAGCGAGTTTTTCTTGGCGCTGCGCTTTAGTCAGTTCTAGCGTTTCTAAAATGGCGAGAATATTTTCTTCGACGGTCATTTTACGAAAAATGGATGGCTCTTGCGGTAAATAACCGATTCCGCATTTTGCGCGCTGGTCCATGGTTAAATCGGTGATATTTTCTTGATTTAAAAATACTTGGCCGCTATCTGCTTTGACTAATCCGACCAGCATATAGAAGTAAGTGGTTTTGCCAGCGCCGTTTGGGCCGAGTAAACCAATGATGCTGCCGGAATGTAAACCTAAGGATACACCTTTGACAACCGCGCGGCCTTTATAACTTTTGCTTAAATTTTCTGCCCTAAATTCCGGCATTACCAACGTCCTTTAAAATAATGGTGGTTTGTGAATTTTCAGAGGCAGGAGAATGGACGGTATCTTTGATGGCATCATATTCTATTTTCCAAGATCGGTAAATATCGCCTTCTTGCTCGACTTCGGCATTACCGGTTAAAGTTAAAAATTTTGTTGGGATATCGTAGGTGATGATTTCCGCTTTTGCTTTAATGGGCGGTTTATTTTCTTGTGCGAGGCCTTCGTAGTTTGCGGGATTGCCTTGCACTTTAATGCGGTCCATTTTTCCAGTTTTTGGGTCGCGATAAATTTCTAATTTATCACCGGTTAAACGCCGCTCGCCTTGGGTGGCGAGGATATTGCCGGTATAGGTTGCGACACCGGTTTGATTATCATAATGAAAGGTGTCGGATTTAATGGTTAAGGGTTCTTGCGTTTGCGCATCTTGAGCATGCGTTGCAGGTATGATAAATAAAAAACATATTATTGCGAAAAAAAATCCCCCTTTAAAAAAGGGGGGTAGGGGGGATTTGTAAAGATCAAAAATCCCCCGCCCTTCGGGCACCCCCTTTTTCAAAGGGGGAATCTTCGCTTGCAATGACGGGTTAATTTTCAGATTCATGCGTGCTGCTCACATTATCAATTAAATAAAATTCTTGCGTAGGGAAAAATACTTTCATGCCATTGCCTGACATTTGATGGCCTGTTTGATTAACAATAGTATATTGATCTGTTTGTGCATATTCTTCTTCAGGAAAAATGGCAATGGTCGAGGTGTCAATGGTGACAGCGCTTTGCGTTAATGATGCGGGGCGCTCCAGATGCACATTGTGCCATAGATCAATACGAATAATATCTTGGCGTTTTTCACCATGAAATAAGCGGCCTTTATCACTATGAAGGTGCCATTCATCAGGTTGCGTCAAACTTGGGAAAATTTGCAGGTTAACTTTTGATAAATCAGTCATATTATCCGGCATATAATGCGCAAGTGTTTTTGCAAAAATAATTTCTTTTAATTGACCTTGCTCATTCATTTGCGTAATCGTTACATTTTTTCCAAACCATTCAAGATGCTGGGTTTGTTCGGGAATTTGGGGTGAATTTTTTTGGGATAACACTTGAAAGAGCAGTAAACTTACACTGAGCAATACGGCCCCACCAATCAATAAACGTTTCATGATAGATAAGATTGCATCAAGGGATCGAAGGTATTTTGCACGCGCATAATGTGTTCGCAAAGTTCGCGCACGGCGCCATGGCCGCCAAAAGCACTGGTTTGCCAATCTGCATGCGATTTGAGCAACGCTACGGCATTCGCAGGGACAACGCCTAAGCCTGCGCGTATGATCTGCGGTAAATCAGGTAAATCATCGCCAATATAGGCAATTTCATGATCACCCAATTGATATTTTTCTTTGAGTTGTTGATAGGCCGCGCGTTTATCTTGTTGGCCTAATAAAATATCATCGAATTCTAAAAACTCTAATCGAATGCGATTCAGTTCAGCGCTACAAGTTGTCACCGCTGCAATTTTAACACCGCTTTTTTTCAGTAACTGTAGACCTAAGCCATCATGCACATGGAATTCTTTGCACATCAAACCTTGATTACTAAATACCAAGTGTCCTGAAGTGAGTACACCATCGACATCGGTGATTAATAATTTGATGGGTTTAGTTTTTTCCTGGAGGGTTTTATCCATTTATTTATACCACCTGTGCGCGGAGTAAATCATGCATATTAAATGCACCGATGAGCTGATTATTTGAGTCGATGACCAATAAGCCATTAATTTTTTTACGGTGCATTAAGTTTAATGCTTCAGCGGCTAACATATCTGCGTTGACGGTGGTGCAGGGATAAGTCATATTGTCAGTGATTTTTTCTAAGTGGATATTTAAATTACGACTAATACTGCGACGTAAATCTCCATCGGTGAAAATACCAAAAACTTGGTCGGTTTCATCAACGACCGCAGTCATGCCTAAGTTTTTTTGTGACATTTCTAATAAGGCTTCACTTAAATACGCTGTTTTTAATACTTTGGGTATTGCATTGCCTTGATGCATCACGTCTGCGACTTTTAGCAATAACTTTCTTCCTAGGGCGCCGGCAGGGTGAGATTTGGCAAAATCTTCTTCAGTAAAGCCGCGTGCTTTTAATAAGGCAACGGCTAGGGCATCGCCCATGGCTAATGTTGCGGTGGTGCTGGCGGTCGGTGCTAGACCTAATGGACAGGCTTCTTGTGCGACTGCCACATTAATATGAACATCGGCTGCGGAGGCGATGGCAGAGTTGGGATTGCCAGTTAAGCTAATCAGCGGAACTTGTAAGCGCTTAATTGCTGGGATTAAGGTTAAAATTTCTTGGGTGTAACCGGAATACGAAATAGCAAGCACTACATCTTTTGAGGTGATCATACCCATATCGCCATGGGAAGCTTCCCCGGGGTGAACAAAAAATGCGGGGGTGCCGGTGCTGGCTAATGTCGCCGCAATTTTATCGCCAATATGGCCGGATTTCCCCATACCAATAACCACAATGCGTCCTTCACAGCCGAGCATTTTGTTGCAGGCGTTTGCAAAAGAATCATCGATGCGTTCGCGCAGCGCTGTGATGCCAGCGGCTTCGATGTCTAGTACGGACTCCGCGAGTTGTTTTAATGCTTCGGTATCGTATGTCATGTGGGCGATTTTAGCATAAATCTTGGTTGAGGGGGTTGTTTAATGTGATCGTCTTTTGGGGTTGGGGCATTTTGTCCTCACCGCTTCCGCAAAATCGGCCAAAATGCCCCCCAACCCCCCAATAGACGATGCTTTTATCCGGATATCCCCTCATCCGCCCTACGGGCACCTTCTCCCTGGGGGAGAAGGATCTCTATAGTTAACCACGAGGAATAACGATTGAGATCCTTCTCCCTCAGGGAGAAGGTGCCCGTAGGGCGGATGAGGGGATCAAGATAAATTGCAAAACTC
>CAZPAA010000214.1:0-2373 GCA_964584425.1 uncultured Gammaproteobacteria bacterium
AGAGACGCAAATGTTCCACATCGTCCTATACCAACCCGAAATCCCCCCCAACACCGGCAACATCATCCGCCTAGCCGCAAACACCGGCTGCCACCTACACCTAATCAAACCCTACGGCTTCGAAATAGACGACAAACGCGTCCGCCGCGCCGGCCTTGATTACGATGAATGGGCGAGAGTATCAGAGCACGAAGATTTACAGCATTGTCTCGAAAAGTTACCCAGCAAAAACATTTACGCCGTCACCACCAAGGGCAGCACACATTACACCGATCACCACTATGAAAAAGACGACGCATTTCTATTTGGACCAGAAACCCGCGGTTTACCGCAAGATATCTTAGCCACATTCGCCCCCCATAAACGGATCCGCATTCCCATGCTCCCCCATTCACGCAGTTTAAATTTATCCAACGCAGTCGCAGTCATTATCTTTGAGGCCTGGCGGCAGCAAGAATTTCATTTCTAGGCCCGTGTTAGACCAAAAATTTTATTTGATGTTTCATGTATATTATATTATACTAGTGTATATGTTTTTTAGTATAATGTAATATATGAACCAAGATCTCATCCATTATCTCCAGCAACAAACCCGTACCATTTTGGATCGACTTACACGTTTTATCCGGGACCCCAATGGACAATCATATCCTAAGCGGCTGATATTTAAAGAATTATCTAATTATATCGCATTATTTTTGGCGCAAAAATCTACCCATAATTTGTTGATTATCCCAGGATTTAGAGGAGTAGGTAAAACTACACTCATGGCACAATTGTGCGCAGAATATCAAAGCAAAGGCATCAAGGTATTATTTATATCTATCGAAGAGGTTAAAAATTTGCTAGGTGTAGGGATTCTTGAACTGATGTCTGCTTTTGAGGAGATTTTAGGTACCCCATTAGAAACCGTACAAGAACCAATCATAGTTTTTTTAGATGAAGTACAAACCGATCCCAATTGGGCTATAGCGCTAAAAATTTTATTTGAAAAAGTAAGCAAAGTATTTTTTTGCTGCACGGGATCAGCTGCGGTTATTTTACAAACAACACCAAATTTAGCAAGACGTGCAATATTCGAGAAAATGACGCCACTTCGTTTTACTGAATACCAGACGATTAAAAATAATATTGCAGAACCGCAACTTGGTGAAAAAATCAGACAAGCGATTTACTTTTCAAAAGATGCGCAAGAAGTTTATGATCATTTATCTACACTACAAGCGCAGGTGCATCAATATTGGATGAATATTAATCGCATGGATATTCGCGGTTATTTATCATCGGGGACTTTACCATTTTCATTTATGATGCCTAATGAAACGATGGTGTTTGATTCCATTTTATTATTACTTGATAAAATTATTAAAATAGATTTACCCATGCTGGGGCATTTTGATACCAATACACTTGGTGTTGTCAAAAGAATTTTGTTTGCGATCGCAGAAAGTGATGCCATTAGTTTGAATGAGTTGGAGCAGCGTTTTAATATCAATAGGCTTACGATTGCCAATATTTTTGAAGCATTAGAAAAAGCAGAAGTGTTAATAAAAATCCCTTCCTATGGGTCCAATATGAGCATTGCAAAAAAACCTAATAAATATCTATTTATGGCGCCAGCAATGAGAATGGCGTTTTTTTATATCACCGGACAAGAGAGTACTTACTTAACACGGCAAGGTAAATTATTGGAAGATGCAGTCGGTGCACATTTGTACCGAGAGTTTATATTAAAAGGTCAGGGCGCGATTCGTTATGATGCTGCCATAGGTGGCGCAGATTTTATTTTGCAAATATTAAATCAAAAACAAATTATTATTGAAGTAGGCATGGGTGATAAAAACAAAAAACAAATTATCACCAGCATGAAAAAAATAAACTCCGATTACAATATTATTTTTTCACAGTCGGAATTAAGTATAGATAAAGAACACCAAATCGTGTCTATCCCGCTCGATTATTATTTTTTAATGTAAAAGCGCATTGATCGCTATAATACCCCAAGTTTTTGACAAGTCATTTGGGTTATGGTTAAATCAAAAAGATTTTAACAGGGCTATTTATTAACTTAATATTAAGGTTGCGCCGATGTTTGCTTCTTCTTCGTCTGCTTTACAATTTACCTATCCAGATTGGAATACGCTCGCTTTGCAAGAAATTGCCAAAATAAAAAAGCAAGCCTTTGAAAAAATTGCCACCGGCACGCAGGAATCTATAGCCGAGTTACACACATTATTAGAGTTATATCCAGGCTTAATTAATACGCAATCCGATGACGCTCACAAAGCTACGTTATTAATCTGCGCACTTTATGAAATTCAGCATACGAACAGTAAAGACAAACAAGCAGTACTACTTTCTTTTGTAAAAACC
>CAZPAA010000214.1:2383-3792 GCA_964584425.1 uncultured Gammaproteobacteria bacterium
CACATTAATTTCTTCACAACAACTCCAGCACCTTTTATATAAAGTTGCTTTCATTCCTATAATAGATACCGCCCAAACAGAAGTTAAACCAGATGTTATTGCAGCAGTTAACGCCATCATTGATAGTGATGCGAAAAATAATTTTGATATGGCCGCACATGATGCCAAAGGTAATACGTTTTTACATCGATTATTTTGGCTTGCAGTGACCACGAATGATGCGCAGTTGTCGAATCAAGTCACTGCCATTGGTATTCAATTACTGACCACTCTTAAAACAGCCGGATCAGGCGAATTTAGAAAAGCATTGACCATTCAAAATAATCATGGCGAAACTTTTTTACAAAATATTTATTTGACTGCAACAACGCAAGGCGCTGCAAACGCTGCGCATTTAAATAATGTCCAGCAAGCCATCGGACCTTTGTTAGAATCTTTCAAGACCAAAAAAGCCGCGACAGATGTTGTTGATTTTTATAAAAAACCATTTAAAACATGGTTAGAAGAGTTATTATCTGATGTCACGACCTATACTGTTATGACAAATCCAATGTTATTGGTCACGGAAGGTCACACTTGTGATAAAACCACATGGGATGCCATGAAAAAAAATCCTTTTACCAATAATGTCTTTAAGAAAAGTGATCTTAAAGAACATCACTTTTTAAAACAAATCATTACGCTATTCAATAAAAATAATAATAATCACGTGACTTATCAGGAATTAAAAAATTTACTGGATAAGCAGACTACATCGCAATCCGATGTTTATATGTTGGATGTGACCCTCACCAGTATCAAATTACTGGTAGAAGCCTATGAAGCGCATTTACAAGAATTAAAAACACCAGCGGGCGCGCAAAAGCAATTAGCTATTTCTGCCGAGAAAATCGCAGGTAATATAAAATTAGTCACTGCCAATCCCCAAGAAAAGAAAAAACGTGAATTATTAGGCAGCTTAGCGCAATGTCTAAAAGCCTCGGCTAATTTTACTAGCAAAGAATTAAGCGCTGGAATGGGATTGCTGCGCGCAATTTGCAATACAAAAACTGGCTTTTCAATTTTTTCCGCACCTGCAAGCGCCGCCGAATTCACCGAAGCAGTGGCACATTTATCTGTAGTTGCAAAAGATGACTATAAAAGTAAATCTTTAACTGAATTAGAAACTTTAGTTAAAACTTTTATTGGCAATGTTAATGCCGCAAGAAACAATAATAATAACAGCAATAATAATGGCGCAGTGATATCAGCCTGAACGCATAGGCCGCTTTCTTCCCCTGCCAGTGGAACACCCATTGTTCAGTATTTTTCAAAATAATGCACACCTGTAATATCTTTAAAGTCTATATCTTGGGTCCATAAATCTGCCCCATACAATTTTGCAGTTGTAAAAATAATACTATCAGCCA
>CAZPAA010000215.1:0-551 GCA_964584425.1 uncultured Gammaproteobacteria bacterium
TGGAGACGCGCATTTGTCCACCAAGAAAATCCTCTTGTGGGTCGACTCTATTATGTCGTTGATCAATCTATATGCGATAATGCAGCGAGCGAAACGCGCAAAGATTTAAATAATCACATAAAAGTAATTGGGAATAACAAAACCTGGATCGAAATGCATCCTCACGTACGCCCACTTTACATGCGCGACTCCTACAAAGGGGATGTGAAGGGCATTGAGTTTGTTGCAAGCACAAAATTCAACTCAACGAATGAAGAAAAGAATAAATATCATTTTTTTAGACAGTGAGTCATCGATATCGGGCAGTTTCCAAGGGTTATTGATAGGTTGTAGGATCAAACACCTTAAAGGATTTTTCGTTGTTAAAAGCCGCAGTGATTTCTGCCCAAACTATTTCATTCACACAAATGCTGCTTTGTTGCATACGCCATACAATACACATCAATTTTTGCAACACCTGCACTTTTCAATAATTGACTCACTTCGCGCACCGTATTGCCGGTGGTAGACACATCATCGACCAATGCGACATATGTATATGGAATGGGGCG
>CAZPAA010000215.1:561-3785 GCA_964584425.1 uncultured Gammaproteobacteria bacterium
CAGGAAGTTTTTCTGTTGCCTGCTTCGCGCTAACGCGTAGCACGCCATGGTCAACGTAGCTAAGACGCCCGGCAGTTGTTTAAATAACACCAAAACCAATCAGAGTGCTTCCCGGGTCAATTCCTAGAATGCGCATGGAATAGTGAATAGGGAATAGCGAATTATGAATAGCTGATAGAGACGGATGAAAAGCGAATTAAGAAGAGTAAATTTAAAATAAACCCTTTATTCAAATTTTTATGGAGGGGTTTTGAGTATAAACCGGCTTGCGCTAATGTGGTTTTGCTGAGCTGAAGGCTTAGAAAATCTATCGGCACTTGCAATGGTTTCGCGATCGCTTTGGTTAATTCTAAGGCTTGATTGTAACCGCGCTCACGCAAACGTTTGGCGTGCAATGGCACTGGGATCAACACTTCAGGTTTTATCGGCTGTTGGGTATGCCAATACCGCATAAAAAGATCAGCCAATAATTCCAAATCCGATAACCTGCGTGAAAACTTGCCACCCAATACCAGTTTGTCAATGGGCGCAGCATAATCGAGTGCCACCCATAAACGATCATAAGGCGGTGGATCTTTTTGGCACGCGCCGCATGAAGTCTGCCCTTCAACAAGCGGCTGCGCGCATAAATGGCAAGCATTCATAATAAAAGGTATCTGAGTGACACAATCTTGACAGATTCGTTGATATTGTGACAAAGATTGCTGACATAATAGGCAAACGGGTTTTATCCATAGATTTGAAATATATTTACCAAGTTGTAAAGTTTTTACAGCGTATAAATTTGACATGATTTGCAAAATCTCTTAGACTCCCGAAAAATTATCGCTTAAATCCCCTCGCCAAGCACCAAGGAACTGCCATGATTACAGCCCACTGGACACTAGAACAACTCTCAACGCTCTATCACAAACCCTTCAATGATTTAATTTTCCAAGCGCAACAAATCCACCAAGAAAATTTCCCCGAACACGACATCCAACTCTCAACCCTACTCTCCATCAAAACCGGCCGCTGCTCAGAAGACTGCAAATACTGCAGCCAAAGCGGTCATTACAAAACAGCGGTTGAAAAGCAAACCTTGCTCGAACAAGATACCGTACTCGCAAGAGCCAAACAAGCGAAAGAAAATGGTTCACATCGCTTTTGCATGGGCGGTGCATGGCGCTCCCCGCCCGATAAAGATTTTCCACAAGTATTAGAAATGGTGCGCGGGGTAAAAGAGTTAGGCTTAGAAACCTGCTTAACCGCAGGCATGCTCACAGAAACACAAGCTGCGCAATTAAAAGAAGCAGGCCTTGATTATTACAACCACAATTTGGATACTTCCCGCGAGTATTATCCAGAAATTATCAGCACGCATACCTATGATGATCGCTTGGATACGGTGAAAAAAGTACAAAATGCAGGAATTAAAGTGTGTTGCGGCGGGATCTTAAATCTAGGCGAGAGTGTTTCTGATCGCTTAAATCTAATTTTAGAATTAGCGAATTTAGATCCTTATCCTGAAAGTGTGCCGATTAATAAATTAGTGCCCATCCCAGGTACACCGCTTGCGAATAATAAAAGTATCGACCCGTTTGATTTTGTGCGCACGATTGCCGTTGCGAGAATTGTAATGCCTCGTGCACGTATCCGTTTATCTGCCGGGCGCAATGATATGAGTGATGAATTACAAGCGCTGTGTTTTTTAGCCGGCGCGAATTCCATTTTTTATGGAGAAAAGTTGCTGACCACTCCATTACCCGAGCAAGATAAAGATCAACAGTTATTGAAACGCTTAGGTTTTAAAACAAGTAGACAGCGAGAAACTGAAGATGTCGCCTGATTTAGTGCAGCGATTACAACAACGTTTAAGTGAGCATGAAACGCAGCAATTGACACGTACACGTTCGATCAGCCATGTTGATGCATTAGACTTTACGCGTAATGATTATTTATCACTGAGTCAACATCCGCTGATGAAAAAAAATTTGATGCTTGGCGCATCAGGCTCGCCAGTGACTTACTACACAAAAGCGCACGAAGCATTAGAGCAGCATATTGCGAACTGGCTACAATATCCGCGTGCGTTAGTATTCACCTCAGGTTATCTTGCCATTTTAAGCGCACTCACTGCGCTGATGGGGCGTGATGATTTTGTTGCGGTGGATAAACAATGTCATGCCAGTGTATTTGATGCAATTCAATTAAGCAAAGCAACATGGCAACGTTATGCGGATGATGATCATGAGCGCTTAGAAAGTATTTTACAAAATCAAACTAAGGGCTCACGTTTTATCATGACGAGCAGCGTATTTAGCATGCAAGGTCATATCGCTGATTTAAATTATTTAATGCATATTGCAAAAAAATATGACGCAACACTTATTATTGATGACGTGCATGGTACTGGCATTTTAGGGCCACAAGGTCAAGGCGCAGTTGCACATTGGCATTTAAATCATGAGATGCCGCTGGTTATTGGATCATTGACAAAAGGTTTGGGTACGCTGGGCGCATTTGTGGCTGGCAATACAGTCATGATTGAAGCGATTTTACAATTTGCACGGCCATATATGTTTAGTACAACATTGCCAAGTGATCTAGCCAATCAAAGCATCACCGCGATAAACCTTGCAATTAATGCACATCATGAGAGATCGCATTTAAATACTTTAATTGATTATTTTCAAAATAAAGCGCGCGCGCAAGGCTTAAATATTTTACCCTCAACCACGCCAATACAAGCGATTGTTTTTCCTGATATCGACAGTATGCAACACACATCACGTTCATTATTAGAAAAAAATATTTTAGTGAATGCCATTCGTCCACCGACTGTACCTAAAAACAGCCCTAGAATTCGCATCACTTTAAATGCAAGTCACCAATTGGCTGATCTTGACTGTCTCTTTAGGAATTTGCCATGAGTAAAAAAAATATTCATATCGCTTTGATTCATGGCTTTGCTTTTAATAAATTTATTTGGAACGGCTTAGCAGAAAAATTAGCTTTGGATTATCAGGTGACCCTTACCGATTTACCCGGTTATGGTGCGAAAGCAAATATAAAGGCAGATACACTAGAAGAAATGGCTGAATGTGTTTTAAGTCAAGTCAACTCCCCCTCATTGCGAGCACAGCCTCCGTCATTGCGAGCACAGCCTCCGTCATTGCGAGCGCAGCCTCCGTCATTGCGAGCGCAGCCTCCGTCATTGCGAGCGCAGCGAAGCAATCCAGGTT
>CAZPAA010000216.1:0-3735 GCA_964584425.1 uncultured Gammaproteobacteria bacterium
CACCTTTACGCGCAGCTGGGCCGTTTAGCGCAAAAACTTTGCTGCCACGCGGGCCTTTGATGACGTAGGTTTCTAGGCGCTCGCCGTTGTTTAAGTTTACGACATGGACTTGCTCATTTTCACGCAGATTCGCTTGATCCATGATGTCTTCATCGATGGTAATGCTGCCTACGTAATATAAACTTTTATCGGTAATCGTGGCATAAGAAATTTTGGATTTTAATACATTAATCAACATTGTCTAATAACCTCACATTGTTAAATTTTACTGCGGCTAATTTGCGATTAAATTTTTTTTCTACATAATCAATCGAAAAACCTTGACTCAGTAATGCTTGTTTGATTTCTTCTGTGGAAATATTTTGTTGTAATATTTTTGAAAATGCTGCGGCGTGTTTTAGATCTTCCGGTGAAAGCCGACTGTTACGGGAGCTAAGCGGTAATCCATCTTCATTGCGAATAATGGGGCAGCCGATGATTTCAGTATCGATAAAAAAAGCACGCACGAGACCTTGCACTAAAATTAATTGTTGATAGTCTTTTTCGCCAAAATAGGCGCGGCTTGCTTTGATGATTTGGAGTAATTTTAAAACCACGGTGAGCATGCCGGTAAAATGACCAGGTCTTATCTCGCCTTCTAAAATATTACTGATGTTATTTTCTTGGATTTGATAGGTGTAATTATCGGGGTACAGGGTTTCGACTGTGGGAATAAATACCGCGTCGATATTTAAATGGTTTGCGATTTCAAGATCGGCTTGTTCGGTACGTGGATAATTTTTAAGATCGTTTTTATCGTTAAATTGGGTTGGGTTGACGAAAATACTGAGCACGGCAATATCATTTTCTTGTTTCGCGCACGCGAGTAAACTTTCATGACCTTTGTGTAAATTTCCCATGGTGGGGACAAAGCCGATGGATTTATCTGCAATCGTTGCGCGGAAAATTTTCCAGTTGTTGATGTCATGAATAATTTGCATGGATAACCTCTTTATATTAATCCCCTCATCCGCCCTGCCGGGCACCTTCTCCCGGGGGGAGAAGGATCTCTATCGTTATCCCCTGTGGGTTACTATGGAAATCCTTCTCCCCCCGGGAGAAGGTGCCCGACAGGGCGGATGAGGGGGTATTTTACAGATTGACAGCTCTTTCAAGTTTTATATAACAATCTTAGTAACTATGCTCCTTCGCAGGAAACTCTCCGTTTTTTACTTCTGCCACGAATTCATTTAATGCTTGATTAAATAATGCGGCGCCATCGAGATACGTTTTTAAAAATTTAGGTTTTAATTCAGTTTGTAAACCTAACAGATCATGCATCACCAATACTTGGCCGTCGGTATGTGCACCTGCGCCTATCCCTATGGTTGGAATTTGAATATTTTCAGTGATCTGTTTAGCGATCAATGCAGGAACGCATTCCAACACCACGGCAAAACAGCCGAGTTTTTCTAAGGTTTGTGCTTGCGTAAGCAATCGTGCCGCCTGCGCTTCTTCGCGACCTTGCACTTTTAATCCGCCTAATTGATGCATCGCTTGCGGGGTTAAACCTAAATGTCCCATCACGGGCACGCCGGATTGAATTAAATACGCAATAATTTCTTCATGGCCATCGACGCCTTCGATTTTTACTGCCTGTGCGCCGGCTTGCATCAAGGTTTGCACGTAGCGCATCGTGGTGGGTTTATCGATGCAGTAGGATAGAAATGGCATATCGGCGATGATGAGTTGATTGGGCTTTGTTGCTGCGACGGCGCGCGTGTGAGTCGCGATCATATTAATATCTGCGGGAATAGTTGTCTCATGCCCATGCATAATCATCGCGCACGAATCGCCGACTAAAATACAATCTACATGGGTATTTTTTAAAATGTTTGCGAGGCAATAATCGTAGCAAGTGACCACGGTGATTTTTTGTCTCGCTTGTTTCATTTTTTTGAGTTGCACGATATTCATGGTTTCTCCTGTTGGTATGCATTCACAAACGCGTTATAAACAGCATGATAAGGATCATCTTTTAATGCGTGTAAATTATTTTGAATGGTGGTTTGATCGTTACGCACGAGTGGCCCGGTTAAAGCGGTGTTTGGATTATGCAGCAAATTATTCATCACTTGTTTTAGAATAGGATGTGTGGCCTCAAACGGTATTTGCCATTTTTGTGCGAATGTAGCGAATACTTTATTCCATAATAAGCAGGTGAAATTGCTACCAAGCACACATAAGCTGTGATATAACGCTTTGTCTTGTTTGGGAATTGCTTGATGCGCATTGGGCAAACCGGGTAATAAATCCGAAAAGGTATGATTCTCTTGTTCGATCACAAACCAAAGACTGCGATAAACCTCTTCAGAATATAAATCATGACTAAAACTCATGAGTGGATGCGCCATGGATGCTTTTTCACTTGTTAAGCTACCGGAAAAATGCACGAGAATTTTTTGAGTGTTTAGCAGATGCGTATTGATAAAATCATCAATCGCGCTATCGCTGATTAACAGTAAGATATGACTTGCGTTGTTGATGAGCTCAGGTAGTTGCGAGGTGGCATGCGTGCTTCTCGCCCAGGTTTGGTAGTTTAAACCGAGTAAAGAGAAGTAACATTGCGTATGCCGCGCGATGCGGCCGTTGCCAATGATTAAGTAGTTTGGTACTTGTCGCATTGATCAAGTCCTGGTTATTTGAAATTTGTCAAAACAAAACACTGTCATTGCCCCAAAGGGTCAATGCATCCGTAAGCATAATACTTTTTGGAATAAGAAGCTAGGGCCGGGCCGTCTGATCCCCTCATCCGCCCTAAAGGGCACCTTCTCCCTGAGGGAGAAGGATCTCTATAGTTAACCACAGGGGATAACGACCGACATCCTTCTCCCTCAGGGAGAAGGTGCCCTTTAGGGCGGATGAGGAGGTCAGATCTAAAAAAACGCAACGACCAACGATAGAATCGGCACCCCAACAGCTAGACTTACCACCACCGTCATTGCCATTTTTTCGGGGAATAGCTTAAATTCTGCGGCGTAGGCAACGGTGCTGACTGCGACGGGGGCAACGGATTGGAGTAATAGGACTTGATGGGTTAAGGGGTCGAATAAATGAAAGAAAGCTTTATCTAACCATACAAATCCCCAGACCATTGCAAACCAGAATACGAATTTAATGATTAAAACCACGCTGATAAATCGTACATCGGGGCGCACTAACAATTTTGATTCGGCAAGCCCTACGCCAATGAGCATCATCCCAATCGGTGTAAATGCGCTGGCGAGTAATTCTAAACTTTCATACAACACCGGCGGCATTTGTGAATCCTGCATACGCAGCAATAACGCCAGCAATAAAGCATATAAAATAGGTAACTTTAATAATTTAATCACCGATTGTTTTACACTGCCTTCCCCTCGCGCGGCTAAATAATAGCCCATGGTGGCTTCAAATAACGTTTGTCCTAATGCGAACATCACCGCGATAGGGATACTTTCTGCACCAAGAATCGCGGCGCTGACAGGGATACCAAAGTAGCTGCTATTCGCCGTGCCGGAAGCAAAACCCACCATTTGATGGCGGGCATCATGCCAAATAAATCCGGCAATATAATAACTGACAAGACCAATGATGATGCTAATCGCTAAGACAACCAAGGGCACATACAAAATAGTTAAATTCATATGCTCGCCCAAAATACCGAGCATCACGACGGATGGACTTAAAATATAAATGGCGGGGGCGGCGGGGCTG
>CAZPAA010000217.1:0-3709 GCA_964584425.1 uncultured Gammaproteobacteria bacterium
TCGCCACTTCTGGGACGCAACATGTTGCGTCCCTACGAGAATATCAAGGTTTTGCTTAAGTTCTAATTTCCTCATAATCAAGATAAGTGAATCCCCTCTTTCAGAGGCGGATTTTCATCCTAACAGCTTGATAATAAAAGTCAATTAGTTGACAAATTTCTCGCTTTCCTCCCATTTAAAACTACAATTAATGAATCCATTAATTTAGGAGTTTTTAAAATGATTCTACATATTGCATTAATGCCGATTATTTCTCTGATTGCTGGCGTAGCTATTTTATTGGTGCCACGTCTTCTGAGCACGATTGTTGCGATTTATCTGATTGTTGCAGGTCTTGCTGGATTACTCGCGATTTACGGTTAAAGCCATCTCGTCATCGCGAGGCGAAGCAATCCAGGTTTTGATACTTTAGTGAGATTGGAACCTGGATTGCTTCTCCTTCGGCTCGCAATGACAGGGCCCCCCTTTTTTACCCCAATGCATCAATCCCCGTGATATATCGCCCAACGATTAAATGATGAATATTATCGGTGCCTTCATAAGTAAATACCGATTCAAGATTGTTCATATGCCGAATCACCGGGTACTCTAAGCTGATCCCATTCGCGCCCAATAAATTACGCGCTTTTCTTGCAATCATTAACGCCTGTTGGCATGCATTCATTTTCGCGAGCGAAATCATCGCATAATGCGCTTGATGGGTGTCTAATAACCGACCGAGGTGTAAATTCAAGGTTTGCGCTTTGACAATCTCTGAGAGCATCTCAACCAAATCTTTTTGTACCAACTGAAAGCTGACTAAAGGCTTTTGAAATTGCTGGCGCGTTTGGCAATATTCCAAAGCGGTATCGTAACAGGCTTGCGCCGCGCCCATTGCACCCCAGCTGATGCCATAACGTGCCTGGGTGAGGCATTTTAATGCACAAGATAAACCTGCGATTGTGCCGGGTAAATAATGTTCATCCGGCACAAAACAATCATTAAAAATCAGTTCACCGGTATGCGAGGCACGCAGCGACATTTTGTGCTTAATGGCTTGCTGAATAAATCCTTTGGAATTTTTTTCTACTAAAAATCCTCGAATGCCTTCGGGTGTTTTTGCCCATACCACGGCGATATCTGCGATATTGCCATTGGTGATCCACATTTTCGAGCCATTCAATACATAACCACCATCCACTTTTTGCGCATGGGTTTTCATGCTGCCAGGATCAGATCCCGCATCCGCTTCAGTCAAACCAAAACACCCAATCAATTCCGCGCTCGCAAGTTTGGGTAAAAATTTTTCTTTTTGTTCTTCGCTGCCAAACTGCCAAATCGGAAACATCACCAAGGAAGATTGCACCGATACAAAACTTCGCAAACTGCTATCACCGTATTCTAATTCCTGACACGCCAAACCATAACTCACATAATTTGCACCCGCACCCCCATATTTCGTCGGTAAGGTCATGCCAAAAACACCCAGCGCCCCTAACTGCGCCGTCAACTCTTCCGGATAAACCGCGTTCTCAAACGCCTTGGCCATTTTGGGAATAACCTGATTGGCAACAAACGCACGCACATTGTCGCGGATTTGCAGCTCTTCGGTGGATAATTGTGAGTCAAGCAACAGGAAATCTTTCATGTGGATGAGTATAGACGAACTCACCAAGAGCCAAATCCAATGGAGCGCTTTTGCTGAGACTCCGTAGGCAACATCAGTTGATGAATGGCTTCAAAAACCAGCTTAAATTGACCATCATATTTTTTTTCCAACATTTCGAGTTTTTGCTTGAGTTGCTTGTTACTGGATAACATTTCCCGCAATCGAACAAACGTACGCATAATTTCAATATTTACCTGTATGGCCTGTGAACTTCTAAGGACACTTGAAAGCATGGCAACGCCCTATTCAGTGAAAGCATAAGGCGGGTAGCGCCGTCCTCCCCAACTTGAGGTCACAAATTGTGACCTCAAGTTTTGAAACTCATCTTCATTTAACTGGAACATAAAATCATCAGGGAACCGGGCTAAATTACGCCTTACAGCCTGGACCAGTACCTTGGTTTCTACACCGTATAACATGGCCAAATCGGCATCCAACAACACTTTATAACCACGAATAAATAAAATATGACGCTCAATAATAAGCGGGTGAGACAATTCCTTTGACATAAAAACCTCCTGCATTGTTTTTTTGCCTATCCTAACATAAACAGGCACTAAAGATGACATCCCTCGATCTTCAAGGTAAAATAGTGGTTTTAATATGAGTAACTCATGTCCAGAGTCCAATTTCCGATAACCCTAATCGACAGCCAAGAAATCGCTCCCGGTGTGCGGCATTTAACTTTTGTGCGTGCGGATGAACAGGCGTTTGCATTTATTCCTGGGCAGTTTATTAATCTGCATTTTGCGGTGAATGGCGCGATGTTGCAGCGCAGTTACAGTATTGCCACAGTGGCAGGGGCAAGCGATCATCAAATTGAGTTGGCGCTATCACATGTATCGAACGGTAAGGCGTCCGAGTTTTTATTCAATATGCCAATAGGCGCCAACATTGAAGCGAGCGGCCCATTTGGGCGGCTGATTTTACGTGAAGATGAACAACCCAAGCGTTATATTTTGGTGGGCACGGGCACCGGCGTCACCCCCTATCGTGCCATGTTACCTTCCTTAGCAAAGCGCATGGAAATGGGCACACAAGTGGTGGTATTACTCGGCTCGCGCACAGCAGAAGAATTACTCTATCAAGCAGAATTTGTGGGTTTTATGCAGCATCATCCCCTATTCAAATTTTATGGTTGTTGCTCTCGAGAATCTCAGCCTTTAGCTTCACACCAACGTAAAGGTTATGTGCAAGAAGCATTTGTTGAGCTTGAACTTGCCCCGCAAAACGATATTGTTTATTTATGCGGTAATCCACATATGGTCGATGATGCTTACAAACAACTGATTGATATCGGCTTTGATAAACAAAATGTGCGCCGCGAAAAATATGTCTTTTCTCATTAGGAATAACCATGAATAAAATTACCATCACCCAGCCAGATGATTGGCATGTTCACTTACGTGAAGGTGATGCCTTAGCCACAACCGTGCGCGCAACGGCACGTTGTTTTGGTCGCGCCATCGTGATGCCAAATTTACCGCGCCCAGTCGATAGCATTTCTGCAGCCAATATGTATCGCAAGCAAATTCTTGCAGCGCTGCCGCCCTCTCATGGTTTCAACCCACTCATGACACTTTATTTAACAGAGAATTTAAAAGTCGATGATATTCATCATGCGGCCGAAGCGGGCATTCATGGGGTGAAACTTTATCCGCGCGGTGCCACGACTGGATCTGGTCATGGGATCACCCAAATCGAAAAATCTTATCCAATTTTTGAAGCGATGCAGAAAAATTTTTTACCGCTGCTGGTGCATGGTGAAGTGACCGATCCATCGGTCGATGTGTTTGATCGTGAAGCCGTATTCATTGATACCATTTTGGCACCTATCATCGGCCGCTTTCCTAGATTAAAAATTGTGTTAGAACATATTAGCACAGCAAAAGCCGTAGATTTTATCCTCGGGAGCTCCCAGCATATTGCGGCCACCATCACTGCACATCATTTATTGCTAACGCGCAATGATTTATTGGTGGGTGGTTTGCATCCGCATCATTACTGTTTACCGATTATCAAAACTGAAACAGACAAAAAACAATTGATCAAAGCGGCTAT
>CAZPAA010000218.1:0-3708 GCA_964584425.1 uncultured Gammaproteobacteria bacterium
GTTACAACGCGATCCTGGCGACCTGTCAGCCGGGCGATGAAGTGATTATTCCCTCCCCATTTTGGGTCACTTACCCGGAGCAAGTGAAATTGGCCGGCGGTGTTCCGGTGTTTTTAGATACTAAACCCTTTGCATACCAGATCAATATTGAAAGTTTGCAAAAACTCATTACCCCTAAAACCCGCGTCATCATTATCAATTCGCCAAATAATCCAACAGGCATGGTGATTCCAAAGAATATTTTAGATAAAATTATTCAAATTGCGCTGAACAATCATATTTGGATCATATACGACGAATGTTACAGTGAATTTGTTTACCCACCGTACCATCATCATCGGATTAGCCTTCCGAGCGAATCCTATAAAAATCATTTGATTATCGTCAATTCATTTTCAAAATCAAGCGCGGTGACGGGATGGAGAATCGGATACATGTGCGCACCCGTTTTTGTGATTAAAGCAGCAAATAAATTGCAAAGCCATGTTTCTTCAAATCCTTGTAGTATCGCACAACATGGCATGCTCGGGGCTTTCACCGAGGAGCATCAAACTTTTTTAAATAGAGTAAAAAAGGAACTGCAATATCGTCTCGCATTTATTTCAACTCATCTGGATGAAATCCCACAGATCACATATCACCTACCCCAAGGGGCATTTTATATTTTTGTTAACATTGCAGGTTTATTTGGCAAAACAATTAAAGGGAAAATAATTCATTCAAGCACTGATTTTGCAGAAAATTTATTAGAATATGAAAATGTTGCGGTTATACCCGGCGAGGCATTTAACGATCCTGCCTGCATTCGCATCTCTTTTGCTTTATCAATAGAGGATATCCAACTAGGGATTAAAGGCATAAAACAGTTTATTAGCCAGGCGATATAAATCTAATGAAATTTAACGAAATGATCATTATTGTTGTTGTGGCATTGGCACTGTTGATGGAAACCCTCGATATGACCATTATCAGCACTGCCATTCCCCAAATTGCCGCGGATTTTGGTGAAGACCCAATGACACTTAAATTTGCGCTGACCAGTTATTTACTAAGTTTAGCGATTTTTATTCCAATTAGCGGATGGATTGCAGACAGATTTGGCGCAAGAAATACTTTTTTTGTTGCTATTATTTTATTTACACTCGGATCAATTTTTTGTGGACTATCAACCAATTTAATTGAACTCGTGCTCTCCCGTATTCTACAAGGT
Source organism: uncultured Gammaproteobacteria bacterium (assembly GCA_964584425.1). Classification (GTDB taxonomy): domain Bacteria; phylum Pseudomonadota; class Gammaproteobacteria; order JABCZS01; family JABCZS01; genus JABCZS01. Next base: position 1,211 of record CAZPAA010000218.1, read on the forward strand.
TTAGGCGGTGCGTTTATGATGCCCGTCGGTCGACTGATCTTAATTCGTTCATTTACTCGAAATCAATTGATCATGATCACCAATGCCATTGCGATTCCTTCATTGATAGGCCCTGCTTTAGGTCCGGTTGTGGGTGGCTTTATTACAACATTTTGGTCATGGCGATGGATTTTTTTTGTGAATATTCCCTTTGCAATTCTCGCAGCAGCGCTTGTAATTAGATACGTTGCAAAGGATAAAAAAAATAAGGATTGGCCATTAGATATTATTGGTTTTTTAATCTTTGCGCTGGCTTTAGTGTCTTTATCTGTTGGCTTTGAAACTATAGGTGATCAATTTATCTCAGTTCATTTATCTTTAACATTGATGGGGATAGCGATTTTATTACTATTTATTTATAAACAATATGCTTTACATATCAAAAATCCAATTATTGATTTGTCTTTATTTAATAATGAAACTTTTAAATGGACATCGGTTGCCATTATATTGAGCAGATTTGGTTTTGGCGGGATCCCATTTTTATTACCTTTACTGTTTCAAACCGTGTTTTATATGACGCCTCTAGAATCGGGTTTACTCATTTTACCGATGCCCATCGGGATGCTTCTAATAAAATTTTTGGTAAAACCACTGCTGAAAGCTTTTGGATTTAAAAAGGTAATGTTCTTGACTGTTGTTATTTTAGCCCTTTCCATTATTCATTTTTCATTTTTAAATCATACCACATCGGTTCTTATGATTTGTGTTTCCACTTTTATATATGGGCTCGCCTGCTCTTTATATTACGCATGTACTGACGTGTTAATTTATTCTGAAGTGCCAGAAGCCTCCATGAGCAGGGCAACAAGTCTTGTATCCACGATGGCACAGTTATCCATGAGTTTTGGGATTGCGACCAGCGCATTAATTCTCGGCTATTTTAATGCTGCATTTAACTATACATTTCTGGCTTTGGGGGCTATAACCCTCACATCGGCTGCTATTTTCATCTGCATGAAAAGCGATGTCGGCGATGCTGTGTGTGACCGTGCCGGCTGAAGCCGATACTTCCCGTAAAAAATACGGGTCCTAAAATTTATAATTTGTGGTATAAAATAGATTCATCCTGGAGTTATTTATGCTAGCACTTAATCAATTTGATTATCTCACTCTGGCCCAAGTTGATGAATTTGCCGAAAAATCAATCGGTTACTTCTTAGTTAAAGATCCAAGTTTTCGGTTTGTAACTGGGAATGAAAAATCAAGAGAGTTTACCCAGCTATCCATTGAGGCAGTTATTGGCTTAAGAGATTATGATTTAAATTGGTTGCCAGGTGGGCATAACGCAGACTATTTCAATTCCATTGATAAAGAGGTCATGCGTCAACAACGTGCCATGACCAATGAAAAAGAAATTGTATTAAAAGCCAATTCCGAAGGTGAAGTGATCACCACAGTGACTGTTGTTAGTAAACGCCCGGTGTTGCATAACGGTAAATGTTTGGGTGTTGCACTGGAAGCATTTAATATTACCGATTCGATTTTCCCTACTTTGTCACAACAATGTACCCAGGTAAGACCTGTAAATCCTTTAAAAAATCTTTTTTCTCCTCGCGAATTGGATTGTATCCGCCTGTTATTATTTGGCTACTCTTATAAACATATTGCAAATAAACTTAACTTATCCAGTAGAACGGTTGAAGGTTATATTGAAAAAATTAAAATTAAACTCAATTGTCATAATAAGCAAAGACTTATTGATAAACTACTCGAGATGGGATTTACTCGCAGTCTTTGAGATTCATATTTATCTTAAATGACGCAGAAAGCTGCATTTTGGCCTATTTCCCTTAAACGTCTGCACTTTTCAATATCATCATTGGAACTGTAAGAACGTGAATAGTCATTGACTCTTGTCCGGGCGACTACCTCCTCTTGAATTTTTTCATTTGCCCATTGAAGTACACTAAGGGCGCTGGAAGATACACTCTTCGGAATTGATTCTCTATCTGTTATCGCCATTATATAATTTAATTCTTTATCATTTGAAAGTAGGCCAATTTTAATAAATTTATTTAGCATGATTGCTTGAACAAATGCATGAATATAGGGCTGAGGGACAGTAAAATTGAATAAATTTATTGTTTCTATAAATTTATTATCGGTAATAACTCCTATAATATCGGAAGCTATATTATTTTTTAATCCCGGGTTACAGTTAAGCTCAACTCTTTTTAAGTTGCGATTTTTTTGCTGCAAAACTTTCAATATTAATACGATCCCAGAACATTCGATTGCATTATTTCTCAAACTTAAATCTTTTAAAAAGTTATTATTTTCTATAATTTCAGCAACATGCCCTGCACCCTTATCAGTTATTTTATTAGAATCAAAATTTATTCTTTTTACAATTTCATTATTTTTAAGATAATAAAAAATGACTATTAAATGCTAATTCGTTAAACATCGATTTAAAATTAAAAAATATAAATATAACCTCGACAATAGATTCCATT
>CAZPAA010000219.1:0-3700 GCA_964584425.1 uncultured Gammaproteobacteria bacterium
TTTCGAATAAATAAGGTGTAAGATCCACCCCATCTAAATTTGGGCTCATATTTAGATAAAAGTATCTTAATAGATAACGCCAATCTATCATGAGTATGCCTACTTAGTTTTTAACTTTGTCTATGTTAACACGGATTTAAGCGCTGTTATATGATTAAAGGAACCTTAACGCCATCTAAAGTCAATAACGGTGTCAAGCCTGTCACCCGTGATAACTCTATTTGAATATCATCTATGTTATACTGGCCAAGAAGCAGATCCCATTTTTAGGAAAAGAAGATATGAAATTTCTACAAAAATCATTTTTACTGATTCTATTATTGCCTTTACCAGTCATGGCCACACAAAGCATTATTCAGGCGGGTACGTTAATTGGCCTGATGCACGGTGTTTATGCAGGTTCAACCACTTTTGCTGAATTGGCAAAAATCAGTGATTTTGGAATTGGAACGAATAATGGTCTGCAAGGAGAATTGGTGGTTATTAATGGCAAATTTTATTTGGCTGATGAAAAAGGAGATGTGAAAGAGCTGTCTTTAACTGACAAAACGCCTTACGCTATCATGGCAGAATTTACCCCTCAAAAACAATTTAATGTGAAAAACATTAGCTCCATCGCTGAACTAGAAAAAGCGATTGCGCCTCATTTATCAGGTGATAATTTATTTTATGCGATGCGCGTGGATGGTAAATTTTCATATATAAAAGCACGTAGTATTAAAGCGCCTACGAAACCTTATCCACCGTTAGAGCAATTAACAAAAACTAATCAGCAAATATTTGAACTCAATGATCTTCAAGCAACATTACTCATTTTTAAGTCGCCATCCTTTTCTTCTCCAATCAGTGTGCCTGGTTATCATATTCATTTTATCAGCGCTGATCGCAAAAAAGCGGGACATATATTTGATATAAAAATGATAGATGCAACAGTTCAGGTGATGCAAACCAATCAATTTAATTTGATATTACCCACAACACAAGAATATCAACAAGCCAATTTAACACCAGTAGAAAATAGTGTCATTCATAAAATAGAAAGCGCCTCAAAGCAGCAGCCTAATTAGCACAAATACACTCAGTGCAGATTTGCTCCCGGCACATTACAAAAATGTCGAGAGAGCTCTCATGATAACGTTTATAAAAAGAATTTATTACTTATTTAAGTAGAGTCGTAGAAATAACCATCCCTACCACCTATTTAGAAATATGCCGAGATCCTAAAGATAATAAATTTTTGGATACAGCTGTTTCTGGAAGTGTTGATTATATCGTTACAGGTGATGATGATTTGTTAGTTCTAAATCCTTTCATGAAAATAAAAATTGTCAGTCCTAAGTATTTTTTAGAGATAAATTTATAAAGTAATATTAAACTTGATGATATTACATGGGGACTCATCCTCTCTTAAACATTTGCCTTTAAAAATACTTTCTGCCAAAATCCCTTTATCAATTGGCAATAATGACAGATACCCCCATCATGCAATTAAACATTTTAAAATATTACGATATGGCTGAGGCTCCTCAGTTTTAGGTACAGCAAGAGAAGCAAGCCATGATAACTTTGGAAAACCATCAGTGTGATGATATTGATCGCTTATTTCCTTTCTGTCTATTTTAGCTTGTTTTAATTGATCAAATAGTACCACTTTCACATGATACAATTTTCTTTTAGCCAAAAAATTTAAAATAATATACTGATGGACTAATGTATCTGTTGCAATCATTTTAATATCTACGCCAATTTGCAAAGGCTTTTTACTTCTGAATTCATAATTAACGCGCTCCATCTGCGTTTCAGGCTCAGCTAATAAAATGACAGGAAAAACATTGTTAGGATTAAGGAATGCCTTTTGTTCAGCCGACAGTTTAAAGCTTGCGTCTGGTGCATCCAATATTTTCTGTAAAAGCATTAATGCTTGATCAATCATTGCGATATATTGCTTAGCCAATCTTCCTATACCCTCAAAAAATTTATGCTTTGAGGATTTTAAAACATATCTAAATAAAAAATCATTGATTTGATAAGATGAAACACTGTTTGATGACAAGAAACAGAATGCATGATGAACCTTATCGAGGCATTCCCAAGTGCTATCATCTGCCTTTTCTGTGCCAAAAAATTGTCTTTTATCAGGCAACTGCAGTATTGCGATGACTTTTGCTAAGTTAGCAGGAGTTGGACTTTTCAAAACATCTGTCATACTAATGCCAGTATTTTTTATTTTATTGATAAGCATTTCAAAATTTAGCTGCCCCGACAATAATTTAGAAAATGCAACAGTATCAGTTATTTTTTCACCTTCTTTTGGATTGGGAAAAATATATAGACCGAATAACTGCAAGAACCTGTAAAATTCTTTTACAAGTTCTCCAAGTTCAAGGATATTAAACCTAGATACATTTAAATCTCTCAAAGAACAACCACTTTGTCTTGCTCGAACCAGGTAAACAATCACTAAAAAAATGTTAGAAAATGATCGACTAAGCACCTGTTTTGCTTCATTCTGAAAATTATATTGATGACGATAAGATTTTTCAGCAGGGATTTGTGAGTAATTTTTAATGATTTTATCTAAATTAAAAGGATGAGACTCTTCTGCATACAAGTAAGAAAACGCCGGACTAAAATATTCAGGCGTTAGGTCTTTATCTTCACTCACTTCAACAAATAAATGCGCCCCTTCTTTACCTAATTCCCCGCTCATCGGCGCCATAAAATGTTGCTGAAGCATCATAATCAGAGATTGTATTTCCAGATTGGTTTTATCCAGGAATGCAAAAATCGTAGAATTGGTACCGTGTATATATTTCATTTTTTTATTACAAATGAAAAAATAGATAATCCTGACTTATTCAAGAAAGCAACCATGGATAATTTAAATAATGTTTGATAATATTTTTGTTAAATCCATTTCAAATGGTATGTCATTTCTATAATCATCAAGAAATCTGGCGTTTTTCTTTAATTTGCCTATCTCACCCTTTAAATGCTTTTGCTGATTAAAATCGCAAAGAGACTCTCTAATATTATTAAACTCCGGTTATAAATCCCATCACATTGAGACTCACGCGGACCAGCAATATTTAATGTTTCAATTTTGTTTACCATAATCCAATCAATCACGCTCGCCAAATCTGTTTCTTGTGACAAATCTAAAATTAAAAATGGCTTGTTCTGCTCTTTGACCGCTGTTATTGTTAAAATAGTGCCATCAGTGATTTGCGTGATTTCGCCGGGAATAATAATTAAAGTGCCATCTGAATCGCTAATGTTTAACAGCGTTCTTTCGTTATAATCACTAGACTTCGTTTCTTGCAGTAAATATTGAGCAGGAATAGTTCCATCTTCAGCGAGCCGACCTTTGGGACACCAGCCTTGATGCGAAATACCTAGTTTAATTGCTACATCTAAGGCTGCGCGATCAACGCCGGTCTGGCCGCCAGAGATAATTTTTAATTGTCCTTTCATTCCCGCCCTTCTTTCATCTTGCTTTTCTGATGGGCTCAGACTTAACATTGAACAATCTAACATGCATGAAAAAAAGCAAGATGTAACATCTTCATTTTAAACAAGTAATAACAAATCTTAGTTTTAAAGCTCAGTATCATAACAAAATAACTGATTATAGCACCTATTGGTATGGGGAGTATGGTTGTCGGCTTACGCTTAGGCGTGCTGTGACTTGTCCATGAGA
>CAZPAA010000220.1:0-474 GCA_964584425.1 uncultured Gammaproteobacteria bacterium
CCTTTTCTGAAGAACAGGAACCGGGCCCTTATCTTTAAATTAAACTACTGGTTGAGCGGGTAAGAAAGGAAACGGCTGAATGGCTGGCTGGTTGGGAAAAAGTAACAATGCTTCCATGCTAAATATTGTGCACAAAACTAGCTCAAGTTCGAACTTCTTATTAGAAAGCTTAAAGAAAATTAAGGATTTTACTTATTTCCCTTTAAACCCAGGACCATAAAAAACTGAAAGTAAAGCAATGTTGCATTAGCGAAATCTTTTAAAAATTTATAACTTTCGTTTTTTAGAATATCTCAATGATTCTGAATGTGTAAAAATATTTTTGCAACAAAAAACTGCCGGAGAACCTTCGTACATTTATGTGTTGCCTGCAAGCCTATCGTCGACAAATGTTACATCGAGGAGACAATTTAATCCGTTGATAAAACAGCATAAAATTATTCCATTTAAAATTATATTAATAAACTTATGTCA
>CAZPAA010000220.1:484-3644 GCA_964584425.1 uncultured Gammaproteobacteria bacterium
TTGTTCAACTTTCTCATGGAAGATATAATGGACATATCAAAGCCCGCCACCACGGTTAAGTGTTGGGTGGACTTGTATTCTGATAAAATGTACTCATGGGCTTTACATAAAACCAATAGCAAAGAAATCGCTGAAGACCTGGTGCAGGATACTTTTTTAGCGGCCTTTCAGTCCATCAGCAAATTTGAAGGCAAGAGCGAACCTAAAACCTGGCTCTTTGCTATTCTTAACAATAAAATTGCCGAACATTTCAGAAAGCAGTTCTGTAATCCAACTGTTTTGGAAAGTCAGCCGGGTTCTTCATTATTTGATACACAGTTTGATGCCAACGATCAATGGATAAAAGAACAGCGACCAAAAGAATGGCGGGATGAGCAAGCAAACTTACTTGATGATGTGGCTTTTGTTAAAGTTTTGCAGGCTTGCATGAGTAAATTGCCAGGCAACTGGATGGCTGCTATTCAATTAAAATATCTTGAAGAAAAAAAAGGGGAATTAATCTGTCAGGAATTAGGAATTGCTCCAACTAATTTCTGGCAAGTTCTACATAGGGCCAAGTTGCAGCTTAGAAAATGTTTGGAGAATCACTGGTTTAAAAAGTAGTAAGATGAAGAAGATAATGCAAGTGTTAATGCTGTCATGCAAAAAAGCGACAGAATTGATAGAAAAAAGGTCGTTGGTAAGGCTTTCCTTCAGGGAGAAAGTACAGTTGCGTTTGCATAAAAGCATGTGTGATGCCTGCACTGCTTATGAAAAACAAAGCAAAAAAATAGATGAATTGCTGCATGGGCATATTCATGACACCGGCATTGATAAGATGGCTATCCTGAGTAATGAGCCTCTCAAAGAAAAGATTATTAGTAATATCAACTAAGATTGAAAAAATTGTACGCCATTGGAGCTTTACTACTCATCTTTATTGCTACCTGGTGGTTAGTGGCTTTGCCTGTTAATACCATATCAGCCATGCCGCCAGATCAAACTATTCTCAAGCTTTCAGAGAAAATGTTATATGCTGTTAAAACAGAGTCTGAAACTGATAGTCTGGAAAAAGAATTGGCTTCTTTGAAGATGGATGATATGATTGTTGGTTTAAGTAACGATGCAGCATAATAAGGTTTGATAAATCAAAAACCAATCAGGGCTCAATCGTTAATGCTATAAACGAAACGGGTTATAGAGTGATAAATATTCAAAACTGAAAAATGAATATTGTATTAAATTCAATAATTACCTGCCCTCACTGTGGCCACAAAAAGGAAGAAATTATGCCCACTGATGCCTGTCAGTATTTTTATAGATGCGAAAAATGTAATACAATATTGAAACCCAAAGAAAGCGACTGTTGTGTTTTTTGCAATTATGGCACTGTAAAATGTCCTCCTGTTCAGCAACAAAAAAATTGCTGTTGAATTTCATTGCGCACTTTTTCCAATTTCTTTTTCAAAAAAATAATTTGGTACAGTTGTCAGGTTTTCCGATAAACTTCGACTGTTTGTTTGTAAATCATTTAATAAAATAAAAACAAACAAAATGAAAAATTTGAAAAGTAAAAAGGTCACATTCCCCTTAATGCTGGCGTTTACCCTACTGTCATTGTTTGGCGCTAATATAGCCCAGGCACAACAAGCTAAACTTATCACAGTGAAATCTGTAAAAAATTTTGATGCCACAGTCGATGGAATCAAAAAAGGAGTGGCTGATGCCGGTATGATGGTTCTTGCCGAAATTAATCACGGCAAGATTTTATCCATGACCGGGTTAAGTATTCATGCTGAATCAATTTTTATCGGTAACCCCAATGTTGGAAAAGATGCTTTCTCAGAAAACACTGCTGTAGGATTGGCAATACCACTAAGAGTAAACGTTTATGAGGAGAACGGGGTCGCTTATATTAATTATTTCTCTCCGTCCAGCGAACTGGGTTATTTTAAGGGCGACAAAGTTAAAATGATTGGACAGAAATTAGATGAAAAAATAAGTATGCTGACCGGAATGTTTGCAAAATAAAATATCGTACCTTAAAAAGGATGGACTTATAGATGAGTCCATCCTTTTACTTAAAATTGATTTATCATGAACATTCAGATAAAGAAGGCAATACTCATTTTTATTTTATTGTTTTTATCGGGTGTTTCGCCAAATTTATTTGTCATGGCACAGGCGGGCATGGCTCAGCTTTCTTCTTTAGCAATTGTATTTCTCATTCCTGCTATAGCGTTTATTATTATTACAATTATTATTTCCCCTATTCTCGGGTATGCAGATATTGTACGATTGACAGTTAACGGGATCATTGCAGGATTGATAGCAACAATCGCCTTGGAAATTTTCAGAGAATCAGGTTTCAGGCTTGGAACTATGCCAGGACAATTACCCCGGTTGATGGGTGTCTTAATTCTGAATCAATTTGCATCCGGGCCTGATATTGGATCTGATATCGCAGGATGGGCATATCATTTTTGGAACGGGGCTGCATTCGGCATCATATTTAGTTTACTTCTGGGGCAAAGCAAAACATGGCAGGGAATATTCTATGGGGTAATAATTGGCATAGCCTTTATGCTAAGCCCCGTTGTAAAATCTTTAGGCATTGGAAAATTTGGATTTGAATTTAAAAATGGGTATGAATTTGCCACCACAGTAACCATTGCACATATTGCTTATGGATTTGTTTTATCACTTCTTTTGATCCGCTTAAACAAAGGACTACCAAATATTTGGGTGAGACTTCAACCTGTATTGATGGGCAAAAGAAATTAATCTTTTCTGATTAAAAAATATTTTTTCATTCTCTTGTCAGGTTTCAAGACTGGCAGCAACTATTCGTTTGAGTCTCAGATTTCATAAACAATTAAATTAACAGACAATGAAAAAAGTACTTTTTGCTTTGCTCATCATCTTGGGTATTTCAGCTGCAGCGAACGCCCAGAAATCACCTAAAATGAAAATGAAAGACGGTGTAATGATGGTGGATAATAAGCCTATGCTTTGCAAAAAAGGTAAATGTACCCCATTGACACAACCTTACACCTGCACCGACCAATTTAAGGTCTCAATGGACGGTACAATTACTAACCCCGATGGCACCTCAAAGAAACTTAAGAAAGGGTAAGAGATTTAAAAGAAAGGACAAATAAACAAAAATACTTAATGTTTA
>CAZPAA010000221.1:0-3632 GCA_964584425.1 uncultured Gammaproteobacteria bacterium
AATTTTGGTGAATGATTTAGTTGCAGATGAAGGTCGTTTTGAATGGGGACACGAAGTCAATGTCGGCTATTGCGCGCAAGATCATCACGAGCAATTACACGGCAGTGAAACCTTATTCCAATATTTAGAAGGGCGCGCAAGCGCAGATATGCGTGATCGGGTGCGTAGCATTTTAGGTCAAATGTTATTTTCCGGCGATGATGCGCATAAACTTATTGCCCAAATCTCAGGGGGTGAAGCGGCAAGATTATTAATCGGTGGCCTCATTATCACCCAACCCAACGTATTAGTCATGGACGAACCCACTAACCATTTAGATTTAGAAGCCATTGAAGCGCTGGGCAAAGCATTAAAAGCTTATGCCGGCAGCTGTATTTTTGTCAGCCACGATCGCGATTTCGTTCGTCTCTTGGCAACAAGAATCATCGTATTAACCGCAAACGGTTTAGAAGACATCACCGCCAGCTATGATGAATACCTCAACGCCGCAGGCCAAGATTATTTAAGCCGCACAAAAGCTGTCGAGAAAAAATCACAACAAAAAGCAGAGCAGAAAAAACCAGAGCGTAAAGAACTCCCAGATTCTATTCACCCCAAACTACAACGCGAAATCGAACAACTCGAAGCAAAACTCAACACTATCGATGAACAAATGGCCCACCCCGACTTTTACATTGAAACCGATAAAAAAGAAATCAGAGCACTCAATTCTGAACGTCAGGAACTCCAAAAAGCTTTGGATGAAGCTTACGCTAAAATATCCTAAAATTCTAAAATAACTCAAATTTAATCAAAAAAGCATTGACATAAAAATCAATAATGATTTAAACTGATAAAAAAACATCATATCATGGAGGAGTTATGGCATTTGCAGTCTTTGATAGTCTAGAATATGTTAAAGTGTTAACAAAAGCAGAATTTCCTGAAAAACAAGCTGAAGCTATCGGTGAGGTTCAAATCATGGCAATTAGAGCAATCATCACCCAAGTCGTCTCCCCTGCAGAGATGCAAGAGCTACGCACAGAGCTACGTGCAGAGATGCATGAGTTACGCACAGAGCTACGTGCAGAGATGCATGAGTTACGCACAGAGCTACGTGCAGAGATGCATGAGTTACATGCAGCCACCCAAAAGGATATCCATGACTTACGCGTAGAAATTAAATCTGTTGAGCAAAGACTCGGAGAAAAGATTTCTTCAACGGCATATATCATTGTGGGAATAAATCTGGGAGCCATGGGGATCGCCTTTTCCTTGTTTACTTGGATCATGACCCTGATTGTCAAATAAGTCTTTAAATTCCAGCCTATATTTGCTATTCTGTACCCCTTTATCATCCATCTGCATGAGGGCTTGCCATGTCTAAAAAAGACAAAAAATCTCAATTATTACAAACACATGTAGAACATGTCGACATGACAAAATTTGATGCTCGGCCCATTATTGAAGCCATGGGCAAGATGTCATTCACTGCAAGAGATTTAGGGCGTGCGAGCGAGATTTATAACACCATGCTTTCGGACAAAGACTGCGCAATCATTTTGACTTTGGCCGGGTCAACTTCTGCGGGTGGCTGCATGCAGATTTACGCGGACATGATTCGTTACAATATGATAGATGCGATTGTTGCAACCGGTGCCAGTATCGTCGATATGGACTTTTTTGAGGCCTTAGGCTTTAAACATTATCAAGGCCAAATTCAAGCCGATGATACCGTCTTAAGAGATCTGTACATTAACCGTATTTACGACACTTATATTGATGAAGAAGAATTACAAGCTTGCGATCGAACCATCGGCGAAATTGCCGATAGCATGCCCGCAAAACCCACCACCTCACGTGAATTTATCCGTGAAATGGGTCGCTATTTAAGCAAACACGCGAAAAAGAAAGATTCTTTGGTCGAATTGGCATTCCACCATGATGTCCCCATCTTCTGTCCCGCATTCACCGATTCAAGCGCAGGTTTTGGTCTGGTATTACATCAAGAAAACAACCCAGAAAAACATTTAACTATCGACTCTATTCGTGATTTTCGGGAATTAACTGAAATTAAATTACAAAACGAATCAACAGGATTATTGATGATCGGCGGCGGCGTCCCTAAAAATTATGTGCAAGACACTGTCGTATGTGCAGAAATCTTAGGTAAACCCGTCGGCATGCACAAATACGCCGTCCAAATTACCGTCGCCGACACCCGCGATGGTGCTTGCAGCAGCTCCACCCTCCAAGAAGCTCATTCATGGGGCAAAGTCAGCGTCGTTAATGAACAAATGGTCTTTGCAGAAGCAACCTCCGTTGTCCCGCTGTTGGCTAGTGATGCTTATCATCGAGGCCATTGGAAAAACCGTAAACGTCGTGCCTTAGCTAGTTTATTTAAAAAATAAATTTGTAGGTTGGTTTTTTTTATCCTATTCTAAAAAAAACCATCTCATTTTAAGGAACGTGAAATTGAAAAAATTAACATTTGGTTTCTTGACATTAGGTAGTATGATTCTTTCATTACCTCTTTACGCTGATGATATCGTCAGTGGAACAGTTGATGCCGCAGCCAATGTTGCGAATACCACAGTTGAAGCGGCGGGTGATGTTGCAACAACTACGGTCGATGCTGCGGGTAATGTGACAGGGCAAGCCGTGGATACTACAGGTGATGTGGCTAATGATACGGTAGATACAACCACGGATACGACCAATCAATAAATTGTAAAACCTTAGTCCTGCATCGGATAAGATTCAGGACTATAAGGAAACACAAAAATTCGCTGAATAGAAAAACTGGCCAAAAACAGTAATGTTTGCGTTAGAATTTTACTAAAATAAATATTAAACCCAAGTGCATTCGCACCTAGAATCATCATATAAGATGTAAATAACAGGATAAACCACAGCGCAAAAAATTTGATAAGTTCATTTTGATAATTGCCATTGGATTTAAACACCATATGCTTGCCGGCGATAAAACTAAATAATCCACCACTGCCACGCGCCAAACATTCACTGAAAAAAATCGTATTAGAAAACATAAAGCTTAATGTAAACACACATAAATCCACTAATGCAGTGATTGCACCGATACTACCGAAGCGCAAAAATACAAAATAAATTTTTACTGAATCTAACAGCGGATTAAAATGAGAGCATGCGTTATTATTTTCATACACCGTGGCAATATCAAGCTCGCTAATCGGTACATGATTTTGCACCGCATAAATGAGCATTTCTAATTCAAACTCATAACCTTGGCTGTGGATCTGAGATAATGTCGATAATAATCGTTGCGGAATACCACGCAGACCCGTTTGAGTATCTGTTATTTTTTTGCCAATGAGGCTTGAAAAAATAAAGCGGGTGAGGGTATTGCCCAATTTGGAGCGTAATGGCACTTTTCCGGTGAAATGCCTACAGCCTAAAATCAGAGACGTCGGTTTAAGTTTAAGCGTTTCTACCGTGTGAATAATATCCTTGGGTAAATGTTGGCCATCCGCATCGGCGGTGACAACACCCAAACAATTTGGCAGGTTATTGATCACATATTGAAAAGCCGTTTTCAACGCCGCGCCTTTGCCCAAGTTGGTACTATGGCGTAACAGCGTAACCCCTGGCAGATCAATTTGCTTAAAAAGCTC